>JAFOBC010000040.1 GCA_017382015.1 Clostridia bacterium | reverse complement strand
GTCAACGAGGATTGAACGGTTGCCGTTCCACCAGTCGAGTGCAACAAGACCGCTTGCGCCGGGTTTCTGCGCCTCACACTTTGAGCGGAGGAGCTTGTGGATATTGATGCCCTTTTCCTCAGCCTCTTTGTAGTAGCTTTCGGGCAGGCAGTTATCAATAAACCAACCGAAGTGGTCGCCGACACAGCTCTGACCTGCCTCATATCCGTAAAGGCCGGGCATAATGCCGTCTGCAACAACGCCGCAGATGCCCTTTACCTTCTTCTCAACGTCGGACATCATCATATGGCAGGTTGAAGTGCCGATGATTGCAACCATCTCACCGGGCTTTGATACACCGACAGCAGGCACAAAGATATGAGCATCAATAATACCTGCGGCAACAGCTGTGCCGGGTTTAAGACCTGTGAGCTTTGAAGCTTCTTCAGTGATATAGCCTGCGCACTTGCCGCTTGCAAGCACCTCTCTGCCGAATTTTTCGTCAATTACGTTTTCCATTCTGGGGTCAAGAGCCTTGAAGAACTCGTTTGAGGGATAACCCGTTGTCTTGTTCCACATTGCCTTGTAGCCTGCACAGCAGGAGTTGCGTGTTTCAACGCCTGTAAGCTGCCATACAACCCAGTCGGTTGCCTCAATAAAGCGCTCTGCCTTCTCGTAGATTTCGGGAGCTTCGTCAAGAATCTGCCAAAGCTTCGGAATTGCCCACTCGGAGGAAATCTTGCCGCCGTAGTTTTCAAGCCATTCCTCGCCCATTTCGATTGCGATATCGTTGAGGCGTGTTGCGTGTGCCTGTGCGGCGTGGTGCTTCCAGAGCTTTACATATGCGTGCGGCTCTTCCTTGTACTCATCGAGGAAGCAAAGCGGAGTGCCGCTCTTAGTTGTGGGAAGTACCGTACAAGCTGTAAAGTCGATACCGACACCGATGATATCCTCAGCATCAACACCGCTCTTTTTGATAACGTCGGGAATTGTGATGCTAAGTACGTCTATGTAATCCTGCGGATGCTGAAGTGCCCAGTCCTGACCGAGCTTTTTACCGCAAGGAAGCTTCTCATCCATAACTGCGTGGGGATACTCATAAACGCTGCTTGCAAGCTCCTCGCCTGTTTCAACGTTGACGATAAGTGCACGACCTGAGAGCGTGCCGTAGTCCAGACCTATTGTATACTTTGCCATTTTTATCAACCTTTCGTTTTCGTATATTTTAAACTGTAAGAGATGCAATGATACCCGAATACAGCTTTATGGGGTCTTCATAGAAATTGTTTTTGACGGTTTCAACCTGCATTTCGTCAGCGACGTAAATGGTAAGCCTCATCATTTCTTCCATTGAGAAGGTGACGTGGAATCCGCCGTCCTCAAGCTTTTCAACCTCAACCTTATTCTCGCGCTTACGCTTTGCAAGGGTGAGCATTTTTATTGCGGCGTTGATTGCCTTCTCCCTGATTGTGCGGGGCAGCTGACTCTCGAGCATCCTGGAAGAGGAGCGACCCTTATCCGTAACGCTGAGGTATTCCTCACACTCAACAAACTCTGACACAACAGCACCGTTTTCGATAAGCTCGCTGACAGCCTGATTGACCTCAAAGTAATTTGCAAGCCCCTTATCCAGAGCAATCTCACAAAGCTGGCTTCTTGTAATTCTTTCATCCACACCTGCAAGCAGATAGCAGACGAGCACCTTTATTTCATTGCGTGACCTGAGTCCGCCCGGCTCAATGCCGTCATCAAACGTGAAATTTTCCATTACGGTTATCCTCCTGAATATTTATCACTCAAGCAGAAAATACCTGAGCGCCGAATAGCGTCTTGCTTTTTTGTCGTTGCGTGCCATTCTGTAAACCTGCTCCTCATTGCCGACAATTATCATCAGCTTTTTTGCTCTTGTAACCGCCGTATAGAGCAGATTGCGGTAGCTGAGCAGCTCGGGCGTGTTGAGCACAGGCATTACGACCGCATCAAACTCGTTACCCTGACTTTTGTGCACGGTAACCGCATAGGCAAGCTCCAGCTCCCTCATCATATCGGGGAAGTAAGTACACTCCCTGCCGTCATCAAAAACTATCTTTGACGTACCGTCAGGCTTTATTGACTCAACAATACCTATATCGCCGTTGAAAACGCCGCTTCCCTCTTCGCCGTCGGGCTTTTTCCAAAGAATGTCGTAGTTGTTTTTGATGTGCATTACCTTATCGCCCTCACGGAATCTGAACAGACCGACGGTAACTTCTTTCTTGCTTTTGTCGGGCGGATTGATTACCTCCTGCAAGCGGCGGTTAAGGTTATATGTGCCCATCTCTCCCCTTCTGGAGGGGCACAGCACCTGAATATCGTTGACCGGTGAATAGCCGTACGCTTTGGGCAAACGGTTGGCGCAAAGCTCACACACGGTTTCTGCCGCCTGAGAAGCAGCCTTCCTCGGCAGGAAGAAAAAGTCGCCGTCCTTGCGCGTAAGGTCAGGGTTTGCGCCCGAAACAATTTTGTGTGCGTTGGTAACTATTACGCTGCGCTGAGCCTGACGGAAAACCTCCTTGAGCTCAACAACGGGCAGCATACCGCTGCCTATCATATCGTGCAGTACGTTGCCTGCGCCTACGGGAGGCAGCTGGTCTGAATCGCCGACCATTATAAGGCGACAGCCAAGCGGCAACGCATCAAGCAGGCTTGAAAACAGCTGAATATCAATCATCGACAGCTCGTCCACAATAAGCACGTCCGCCTCGATGGGATTGCGCTCATTTCTGGCAAAGGCACGGTTATCATCATCATCCCACTCGACCTCAAGCAGTCTGTGGATTGTCTTTGCCTCCCTGCCGGTAATTTCGCTCATCCTTTTTGCCGCCCTGCCTGTAGGTGCGGCAAGCGCAATTCGCAGCCTGTCCTTTTCAAACAGCGATATCATACCGTTTATCGTGGTTGTTTTACCCGTGCCGGGGCCGCCGGTGAGGATAAGCACGCCCTTTTCTACGGCAGTGATTATTGCTGATTTTTGCTTTTGTTCGTATTTTATGCAAAGTGTGTTCTCAATATCCTCAATATCCTGAAGAAGCGTAGGTTTGCCTGCAGGCGGAAATGAACAAAGCACCTTGATACGTCTTGCGGCATTTTTTTCACTTCTGTGTATGTACGGCAGGAAAAGGAACTCCTTATCGCCGAGCATTTCGCTGACAAGCTGTTTATCGCGTATCAGCGCATCCGTCACGTCGCTGAGCACCTGAGCCTCAACACCGAGCAGCTCCGTTGCTGGCAGAGCCAGTTTCTCTCTGGGGCAACAGGTGTGCCCGTTGCCGAGATTGTGCCTGAGCACATGAATCACGCCCGCGCGCAAGCGGTGCATCTGATCAGGCTGTTCGGGCAAAGATGCCGCAATTGCATCGGCACGCTCAAAGTTGACACCTATGCTCTCCGCACACAGAATATACGGATTTGTTCTGATCAGCTCAACTGCGTTGAAACCGAAAATTTTGTAGGCATTAAGGCTCTCTCTTGCGGTCATACCGTATTTTTCGAGCGCAATCAGAGTTTGTCTGACGGCAAACTGCTTGGCAAACTCCTCGCAGATTGAGTTTGCCTTCTGCCTTGAAATGCCTTTTATCGTACAGAGTTTTTCGGGATGATTCTCGAGGATATCAAAAGCATCCTCACCGAAAGCCTCAACAATTTTTTGTGCTGTTGCAGGGCCGATACCCTTGACCGTACCTGCGGAAAGATACTTGTATAAATCCTGAGCGCTTGACGGAAGCGAGCGCACAAAGGATTTTGCCTTGAACTGTCTGCCGTAAAGCGGATGTGTATCGTAACTGCCTCTGACCGTCAGCTTCTCGCCTACGGCAACCTCGGGCAACACACCGACAACGGTGATAAACTCATCGTTGTCACTCGACATTTCAAGCACGGTAAAGCCCGATTCTTCAATATGCACCGACACGTCTTCGACTACGCCGACGATTTCTGTTTCATCATTAATCAAGCTAAACCTCGTCCTTTAAAAAGAAAGTTGATAATTCATCGTGTGAAATGATTTTTATACTGCTGTAGCTGCGGCAAAGCTCCTCACACCGCCGCCGTTGCTCATCCGTCATACCTGCATCGACTGCGACAACTTCTGCAGCTGCGAAGCCTGCAAAAAGCTGAGCACGCAGGTGAGCCGAATAAAGCAGCCGCACACATTCATCAGCATTACCGCACCTGAGCACAACAACAGCCGTGCCGCTTGCCCCGGGCGAAACAGCGCCGACGCAAAGCATATATACCGCAGTCATAACGCAGATAACGGTTGCGGAAAAGCCGATAACCTCCAGGATAAGAGCTGCCATAAATATCATCTCCCGCTGTTATATTATTCGGGAGACGGTGCGGCGGTTACTGTGCCGTCTTCTTTTCTCTGATGTGTTTTTCTATGATGATAAACACAAACGTCATTATAAGCTCATAGGGAATCGGGCAGAATTCGCCGGGGTTTACAAGCGACATCGTGGTCAGACCCAGGAAAGAGCAGGCAAGCATCGCTACAGGGAAATCAAAGTGCTTGATTATAACCTTCAGGCGCACAATAAACTTCGCGGCAAAGCAAATAATACCGACAATACCGAAGCTGCCTATAATCTGGAAGACTGAAGAGTGATACCAGCAAAGCGCAAACTGCTTTGACGGATGAAGGTCGCGATTATCCCAGTTTGCAAGGCCCTTACCCGTAAGAGGGTTTTCCTTGAAATCGGCAAGGGCACGCTCATACAGGCCAAGCCTTATTTTGTTCTCATCATGATCGAAAAGGCGCTGAATCGTCCTGCTGCAGAAATCAAACAGCGGCTTTGCAAAGCAGAGCACAACGCCGCACAGCACGGCAACAACCGTTATATTCAGCTTGCGATGAGGCTTATCCATAAGTATCAGAACAAGAACGCAGACCAGAAGCTCAACCGTACCGAAAACCATACCGCCGCGAGAACCTGCCAGCAACAGAGCGGCATAGCCGAGCCAGCCGATAAGCGAGCAGCTCCACCTCTGACGTGAAAGATAAAACGGGAAAGGCAGACCGAGCATAAGGATGGTTGACACGTTATTGCGCCATTGGAACTGAAGAATGCCGGGATTTGCCAGAACTGAAGATATATTCTCTGCGTAATGCTCTATTACCATAAAAGAACAGAATGCAACAACCATAGTCATCACACGGGCAAACTTTTCTGTAAGCGAATTTTTTTCATCGTTATCAAACCAGGTGTTGATAACAACATAAACCAACGCCATACCGAAACCCAGACCTGCGGTATAATAGAGCGAAGTGAGGCTGAAATATGCCCTTGCGGATATCGCACCGACACCGCCCAGCGTGACAGCTACAGCAACAGCAAGCACACCGTAAAACGTAGGGCCGATTTTAATCTTGCGCCGATGCTTTACAAAATAGTATACCGCGGCTGCCGCAGGAACAACGGCAAGCGGCACAATCCTGATAAAAATATCGAAAGAATCAAAGCATTTGATTGCCGTAGACGAAACGAGCATAAACGGAAGAAAAGTTTCGAACAAATCGTCGCAGGAAAAAAGAATCAAAGAAAGTAACAAGCCGAAAAAAACTACGCCTGCAACCTCAAAATCAAAGGTCGTAATTATGCACGCCGCGGCAAGCTGAACCACCGTGCCGTACCATGAGCAAAAAAAGGACTGTAATCTTTTTCTGATTTTTTCCATTACAATGCCGCCTCCTGAATTGCAGATTACACTTTTATAGATATAATTACTTAGAATATAATATAACATTTATGTTGAAATAAATCAATATCCGCAGCTTATTCCGAGGGGAATTTTTACGCATTATGCAAACAAAATAAGTGCCATCCCGCACGCTGTGTGCAAGATGGCACCTGATGATCCGGAATTATCAGCCGTCGAGGGTTTCGAGCATCTGCGCAAAGAGCGTATTTGCCCAGGCAAACCATTCTCTTGTGTAATCCTCGGGGTTATCGACATTGAAAGATTCGTGCATAAAGTTTGTGCCTGCGTGAGTGCGGCTGAGCATCTCAAGACACTGCCTGATTTCGTCTTTATCAGAGCTTGTAAGTATCTGCATAGTAAGCGCAATATGCCAGATATTATTCTTAGGCGTATGCGGACTGCCTACGCCCTTTGCCGCCTTGCCCTCAAAGTAATACGGATTATCCTTTGACAGTATAAAACGTCGTGTGTTGACATAAAGCTCATCGTCCTTCTCGCAGTAGCCGAGATAAGGTGCGGCAAGAAGGCTCGGCGAATTCGCATCGTCCATAAGATTATGGTTACCGAAGCCGTCTGTTTCATAGGCATAGATTCTGCCGTATTCCGGATGATTTACAACGGCATAATTTCTGATACCGTCATCAATCTCAGCAGAAAGCCTGAGGCATTTTTCAGCAAGCGCAACGTTGCCGAAACCGTCCCTTGCAAGCTCTGCGGCATATTTCATAGCCACAACAGCCATCATATTTGACGGCACAAGGTAATTGAAAATACACGAATCATCCGACGGACGGAAGCCCGACCACGTCATACCCGTAAAATTGACGGGTCTGCCGTAGCCGCCAAAGGGAAGTGTATCGGAAACGGGACAATTCTTACGGTCAAAAAAGTATGTTGAATTCTCGCCGTGGCGCTGTTCTTTTATGAAATGGTCAGCTATCGTTTCAAGCATTTTTTCGGTCTGTTCGGTAAGCACCTGAGAATCGCCCGTCGCCTTGTAATATTCGTACATCAGGTAAACGGATGCGCAAAGCGAATCCACCTCATACTTACGCTCCCAGATAAGCTCGTGATCGAAATCGGACGCATCCTTCCACTTATCAGCGCAGGGAGCGGCATTGAATGCGTTTGAATATGAATCAAGATTGACATAAAAAGCGTGCCTTGCGATAACACCGCGCAGTACCGCCTTCAGCTCCTCATCCTCTGCGGCATATTTTATATAAGGCTTGAGCTGTGCCGCACTGTCGCGCAGCCACATTGCAGGAATATCGCCCGTGATTACAAAATATGTGCCGTCATCAAGCTGCTGAGTTGTTGTTTCGATTGTGTTGAGAAAACACTGCTTTGCAAGCGGTGCAAGAGCGGGAAAAATCCTCTGCATCTTCTCCTCAAGCTCCTGTGCTTTTTTTATAAGTATGTCTGGTGTTTTCATTTTTTCTCCTCTTTGCGCAGGCTCGGACGCCGATTGTTTTTGTGTATTTTATCATACCGCCTGCTCTTTTTCAAGCAAGACAAAACAAAAAACGTTAACCTCTTTTTTACCTTAAGTCATTACAAAGTTATTGCAAATGCAGAAAATTTACAGTATACTTAATTTGCAAATGCGAAATTTCAGCTTCACAATGAGGGGATAATTTTATGAAAAACAAATCACGTTATCTTGCCGCAAGAATAGTAAGCATCTGCCTTGTTGCAGTACTGCTTTTCGCAACAGGCTGCGGCAAAAAAGAAGAAGCACAGCAAACCACTCAGCCGGAAGAAACCGCTACGGCAGACGTAGCCGCGACGGCACCCGAAGCACAGCAGACCACCCTCCCTGCCGAGGACAGCTCCGCAACGACACAGCAGAGCGAAACAACAACTCAGGAGCAGGAGCAAGAGACAAACCGTACACAGACCCAGGCACAAACTCAGGTTCAGTCCCAGACTCAGGCTCAGTCACAACCTCAGACTCAGACTCAGGCTCAGTCACAGACTCAGGCTCCCTCACAGCCGCAGATCAAAGCGCCCTCCACAACACAGGAGATTGTTGCATATTTCAACGAGAGTGCAAACAAAATCAAAACTCAGGCTGTTTCCGTAACAAAGAATTTTGAAAAGCGCCACGTAAACAAGGACAGACTTGTTGTACCTGCCGGTCTTGAATCGACAGCAGACAGTATGATTTCAAGCTTTATGAAAGACGACAACGACCCGATAGTTTACACAGGCAAGGATGAAATAAAGGAAAACTTCATCGTACCCGGGCAGAGCTACGTAAGCAAGCTTGACCCCGCATACGTCACAACCGCAGCCTGCACGGACAACGGCAATACATACAAAATTTATCTCAAGCTCAAGAGCCAGACAAGCCCGACAGCAGGTGCAGGCATCGGCGCTGTTTGCGACGTAATTGAAGCAAACGAGGTTGCTGACAAGGCTCCGTTTGTAGAAAAATTCACAACCGAGTACTACAACTGCGAAATCACCGCAACAGTTGACAAGGCAACAGGCAGAGTTACCTCCATCGTCTACTCAACTCCGCTCACACTCAACATCACAGTCAATATGTTCGGCACACACGACCTTGTAATCGGTTTCACATTTGTAAAAGACTACACAGTAAAATATTGACAAAGTTAAAGCCGCTTCAACAAAAACGAAGCGGCTTTTTTGTGTAAAAACACAATATATTGTAAAAAAAGCTGATAATATCACTAATTGAATTGAAATTGCAAATCAAATGTGCTAAACTCAGCATAATGGCAAAAACTAAAACGCCAAATAAAATAAAGAGGTCTTGATTATGGAAAAAAAGCTTGTTTACGACATCCACGATAAGCCTAAATTCAACCAATTGCTTGTTTTTGCATTCCAGCAGTTGCTTGCAATTATGGCGGCTACAATCGCCGTGCCGACAATTGTAGGTAACGGTATGTCAATCTCCGCCGCTCTTTTCGGCGCAGGTGTAGGCACCATTGTTTATCAGCTCTTCACAAAATTCCGCAGCCCTGTATTCCTCGGTTCTTCTTTTGCATTCATAGGCTCTATGTGTGCCGCTTTTGCAGGCGCTTCATCAATGGCTCTGGGCTACATCGGCCTTCTGCTCGGTGCCGCTTTTGCAGCTCTTGTTTACACCATAATCGCAATCGTAGTAAAATTTGTAGGTGTCGGCTGGATTAACAAGCTTATGCCCACAGCTGTTATCGGCCCCACTGTTGCACTTATCGGTCTTTCACTCGCAGGTGCAGCCGTTAAAGACGTTTTCTCATACGGCCCTCAGGACAGTAACGGCTCATTCATTATGACAGCAAACATCTGGGTATCTCTTGTATGCGCGCTCGTTACACTTTTTGTTGTTGTAATCTGTGCAACATACGGTAGCAAAAAGGTAAAGCTCGTTCCTTTCATCATCGGCGTTCTTGCAGGTTACGCCGTGGCCATGGTATTCACCGTTATAGGTTACACAGCAGGCATTGATGCGCTGAAGGTTATCGACTTCTCACACTTCACTAACCTTGTCGCTGACGGTGTTACTCTTGAAACCTTCTTCTCTGTACCCGAATTCTCATTCACACAGGCAATCAAAGGCGTTGCGGATTTTGACGCAAACTACCTACTTACGGTTGCTGTTGCTTACGTACCGGTTGCGTTTGTTGTGTTTGCAGAGCATATTGCCGACCATAAGAACCTTTCCAGTATCATCAACAAAGACCTTCTTGAAGATCCCGGTCTCCACCGCACACTTCTTGGTGACGGTATCGGCTCATTTGCAGGCGCTGTTTTCGGCGGATGCCCGAACACAACTTACGGCGAATCCGTCGGCTGTGTTGCTATCACACGCAACGCATCCGTTGCAACAATCACAACAACTGCAATTATGGCTGTGCTTATCTCCTTCATCTCCCCGTTTATCGCATTCCTCGATTCTATCCCCGGCTGTGTAATGGGCGGTGTCTGTATCACTCTTTACGGCTTTATTGCGGTTTCGGGTCTCAAGATGATCCAGAAGACAGACCTTGAAGACAGCGCAAACCTCTTCACAACTTCCGTAATCCTTATCTGCGGTATCGGCGGCATGGCACTTGCAATCGGCAAGGTTACAATCACAAATATTGCATGCGCTCTTATCCTCGGCATCGTTACAAACATTGTGCTTAACAAATTCAAGAAGAAGGAAGAAAAATAAGGTATGAAAAACTACGATAACGTTACAATATTTGACCATCCCCTTGTAAACCACAAAATAGCAATTCTCCGTAACGAGAACACAAGCATGAAAGAATTCCGCGAGCTGATTGAAGAAATCACAACGCTGATGACTTTTGAATGCCTCAAGGAAGGCGTACCTACCGTTGAGGTAGAAGTCAAAACCCCTCTTGAGGTTTGCACACAGCACGTTGTAAAGGACAACTCAATCGTAATCGTGCCCATCCTCAGAGCAGGTCTCGGCATGGTTAACGGTGTTCACGTGCTCTTCCCCAGCGCCAGAGTCGGTCACATCGGTCTCTACCGCGATGAGGAAACGCTTGAGCCCTGCGAATACTACTGCAAGCTGCCCACAGGCATTGAGGACAAGCTTGTGCTACTTGTTGACCCGATGCTCGCAACAGGCGGCAGCGCTTGCGACGCAATAGCTCAGCTCAAAAAACGCGGCTGCAAAAACATAAAGTTCATGGCGGTTATCGGCGCACCCGAGGGTGTAAGCCGTGTTGCAGAGGCTCATCCCGACGTTCATATCTTTGTTTCAACTCTCGACCGTTGCCTCAACGAAAACGGCTACATTCTGCCGGGTCTCGGTGACGCAGGCGACAGACTCTTCGGCACAAAATAATTAATTTCGACAGCAGGCATTTATCTTCCGATAAGTGCTTGCTTTTATTTTTATATGTGCTATATTCTTTATAAAATAATTCAAGCGGATGTGATTAACTATGAGCAAAAAATTCTTTGACCATATAGTCCACGGCGGCGACTACAACCCCGACCAGTGGATTGACACCCCCGAAATCTGGGACGAGGATATGCGCCTGATGAAGCTTGCCCACGTCAACTCGGCAACAATCAACATATTCTCCTGGTCACTTATTGAGCCTGAGGAGGGTGTGTACAATTTCGGCTGGCTTGACACGATGATGGACAAGCTCTATGAAAACGGAATTGACGTTATCCTTGCAACCCCTTCGGGCGCAAGACCGCCCTGGCTTGCACAGAAATATCCCGAAGTACTGCGTGTTGAAGAAAACGGTATACGCAACGAATTCGGCGTGCGCCACAACCATTGCCTTACATCCCCCGTGTACAGGCAGAAGGTGCGCGAAATTAACCGCATTATTGCCGAGAGATACAAAGACCACCCTGCACTTAAAATGTGGCACATCTCCAACGAATACTGCGGCGAATGCCACTGCGAGCTTTGCCGCGAGGCATTCCGCGACTGGCTCAAAGACTACTACAACAACGATATTGAAGAGCTTAACAGAAGATGGTGGAACGGATTCTGGAGCCACAGATTCACAGATTGGAGCCAGATCAACTCCCCCACCTACAGAGGAGAAAACCACGTTTCTGCAATGAAGCTTTGCTGGAACAGATTTGTTTCCGACAGCCACATATCATTCTATGAAAACGAGATTGCTCCCCTGCGCGAAATCACACCCGATATCCCTATTACAACAAACTTTATGAATATGTACGACGGCATCGACTACCAGAAATTCGCCTCACACCTCGACCTGATTTCGTGGGATAACTACCCCGGCTGGGACAGAGGCAACAACGCAGGCGTTGCCGTAAACACAGCATTTGTGCACGATACATTCCGCTCAATGAAAAACGGACAGCCGTTCTTTATGATGGAGAGCACTCCCTCACTCGTAAACTGGCACGAGGTAAACAAACTGCCCAGACCCGGTATGCAGGAGCTTTCTTCAATACAGGCTGTTGCACACGGTGCTGACAGCGTGCAGTATTTCCAATGGAGAAAGAGCAGAGGCGGACACGAAAAATACCACGGTGCTGTTGTTGACCACTGCGGTCACGAAAACACAAGGGTTTTCCGCGACGTTGCGCACCTAGGCACAGCACTCGAGAAGCTCGGCAGCGTTGTCGGCGGATACAGCAGCGCAAAGGTTGCAATAGTATACGATTGGGAAAACTCCTGGGCAATCAAGCACTACTGCGGCTTCAACAACCTCAAGCGCGGCTACGTTGATGAGTGCGTAAAATGGTACAAGCCTTTTTACGACAGCGGCATTGCCGTTGACGTTATCCCGATGGATGCCGACTTCGCAGAATACGACCTCATCATCGCACCATATCTCTATATGCTCAAGGATGGCACGCAGGAAAGAATTGAAAAATACGTTGCAGACGGCGGTAACTTTGTGGCAGGCTATCTCTTCGGCTTTGTTGACAGCGACGATATGTGCCACCTTGGCGGATTCCCTGCAGGCAGACTTAAAGAGGTTTTCGGCGTATGGTGCGAAGAAACGGACTCTCTGCCCGAGGGAATGAAAAACGTTGCGACGTACGGCGGCAAGGACTATGACGTTGTACATATCTGCGACATGATTCACGCAAACACCGCCGAGGTGCTCGGCACTTACGGTAAGGACTTTTATGCAGGTATGCCTGCACTCACGGTAAACAGCTTCGGCAAAGGCAAGGCTTACTACGCCGCATTCCGCAACGATGACAGCTTTGCGGCAGATTTCTGCAAAGCCCTTGTTTCACAAATCGGAATCACACCCGATGCCGACATCAAAACACCCGAAAACGTGACGGTAAGAAAAAGAGGCAACACCGTTTTCGTTATGAATTTCAGCGACACGGCGGCAGAAATTGAGCTTGACAGAGAATACAAAAATCTCATCAGCGGAGAAACACTCAGCGGCAAGGTAACGCTTGACGTATGCGGCTACCTCGCACTCGAATAAAAATTTTCAGCGGTGATATAAAATGAAAGAATTACATATGATTTGCAACGCACACCTTGACCCCGTATGGCTATGGCAACGCCCCGAGGGCATTGCCGAGGCTATATCAACGTTTCGCGTTGCGGCAGATTTCTGCGATGAGTTTGACGGATTTATATTCAACCACAACGAATCCGTACTTTACGAATGGGTTGAAGAAAACGAGCCTGAGCTTTTTGCGCGGATTCAGTGCCTTGTAAAAGAGGGCAAGTGGCGCATTATGGGCGGATGGTATCTGCAACCGGACTGCGTTATGCCCTGTGGCGAAAGCTTCATCCGTCAGATTGAAACAGGCAGAAAATATTTCAAAGAAAAATTCGGCGTAACACCCACAACCGCAATAAACTTTGACCCATTCGGTCACACGAGAGGTCTTGTGCAGATACTTACAAAATGCGGCTACGATTCCTACGTGTTTATGCGCCCGTCCTGGGTGGATGCCGAGCACGATTTCATCTGGCGCGGCTTTGACGGCAGCGAAATTATCGCCCACAAGCTTATGGGCGGCTACAACTCAGGCAAGGGCAAGGTGATGAAAAAAATCGACCGTGCACTTGATGAGGAATACGGCACAGACGGTATTAATATGACTTTCTGGGGCATCGGCAACCACGGCGGCGGCCCGTCCAGAACCGACCTGCATACCATAGCCGCGTTTATGAAAGAGCACCCCGAACACGGGCTGAAACACTCATACTGCGAAAGCTATTTTGAGCGCATTGATAAATCAAAGCTGAAGGTGTTTGACAAATCGCTCAACTACACAATGGTTGGCTGCTACACAACGATGGCACGAATCAAGCAGGCGCACCGCAGGCTTGAAAACGAGCTGAGCGTATGCGAAAAGATGCTGACACTCAGCGGTGTCAGCTACGATAAAGCAGAGCTTGAAAAAGCAGAAAAAGCCCTGCTTTTCTGCGAGTTTCACGATATTCTGCCCGGCACAAGCATAAAGGCGGCAGAGGATGACTGCCTGCGTCTGCTTGCCTACGGCAGCGAGATTGCAGAGCGTTACAAAAACAAGGCGTTCTTCAAGCTCTGCGCAGGTCAGCCCAAAGCAAAGGAAGGCGAAATTCCCGTTCTTGTTTTCAACCCTCACCCATATAAAATCACTCAGGATATTGAGGTTGAATTCCAGCTTCAGGATCAGAACTGGAACGAAAACGAGGTAACGCTGGTGCGTGTGCGCGACAAAAACGGCAAATACCTCCCCTCGCAGAATGAAAAAGAGGCCTGCACGTTCAGCCTCGATTGGCGCAAACGAGTCTGCTTCACGGCAGAGCTTGAGCCGATGAGCATTAACCGCTTTGATTGCGAGCTGTATGTTGAGAATTACCCCAAGCGCAAGATTATGCCCTGCGAACAGACGGACACACACTTCACCTTTGACAACGGCACAATGCAGGTGCTCATCAGCAAAAGCACGGGACTTATCGACAAATACTGCGTTAACGGCACAGACCTGCTGGGACCCGACAGCGCCGTTATCACGGCAAGCAAGGATAACGAAGACCCGTGGGGTATGACGGTTGACAGCTTCAACGATACAATCGGCAGCTTCAAACTGCTCACCGATGAGCAAGCAAACGCATTCAACGGCTACCCGGATGAAAAAATCGGCAACGTAAGAGTTACCGAAAACGGCGAAGTAAGGCTGAAAATTCAGGCAACTTTCAGCTGTGGCAATTCGTTTGCAAGCGTCACCTATACCCTGCCGAAAAAAGGCAACTATATAGATATAAAAATCCGTATGCTTTCAAACGACAGCAGCCGATTCTATAAGCTTAATTTCAATTCAGCACTCGATTCACCCGATTTTTACGGACAGACAGCATTCGGCGCAGAGCAACTGCACACCGAAGGAAAAGAAGCTGTATACCAAAAATGGTGCAGTATAGCAGACGGCAAAAACAGCCTTACCGTAATCAATAACGGCACCTACGGCGGCAGTGTTGACGGCAGCACGCTGAGCATATCACTGCTCAGAACTCCCGTTTATTCGGCACACCCGATAGGCGACCGCCCCCTTGCGAACACAGACCGCACACACGACAGAATCGACATCGGCGAACGTGAATTCAGCTACCGACTTACGGCAGACACAGGCTTTATTGATATGCAGGCGCAGGTTTTCAACGAGCCGTGCGTTGCGCTCTCTTTCTTCCCCTCAGGTCTCGGCGAAAAAGCCGACACAGCGGTTGAGCTGGATAGCGGCGATATAATCCTAACACGAATGAAAGAAACACCGGACGGCACATTGCTCAGGTTTTTTAACTCAGCCAACAAAGCGGCACACACGCAGTTCAAAATCGGCGGACAAAGCTTTGAGCTTGATTTCGGTAAATTTGAGGTTAAAACATATATTTACTGCGGCGGCGCTCTCACCGAAGCTCAGATGTGCTGAGACAACCTCAGCTTTTGACAAGGAGGAAAAACTATGGACGAAAACTTTAACTGCACCGAGCCTTGCACAAAGACCGAAGCTGAACAACCGCCCGTATCGCAGAAAAGCAGAACTGCCGCGCTTATTCTCGCCATCGTCGTGGGCTCAATGGGAATCAACCGATTTTATCTGGGCATAAAAGGCGGCACGACAAGGCTTGTAAGGTACATAATTGCAATGACTATGTCAGGCGTTGTGTTCGGCATATTCTTTGTTGTTATGGCAATGTCGCAAGGAATTGCGGATATTTATTATTACGATTCGGGCAGTATAATCACCACCCTCTTAACACTTATTGCCGTTGATTACGCCGCCCTTGCGGTAATGATAGGTATGCTTGTACCAAACACTATAGGCGCTGTCAAGGATATAGTCCGCACGGCAAAAGGAACTATAACAGACGGTCAGGGACTGCCCGTCACCCAATGGTAAATGTAACAGAATATAAAGAAAAAGCTTATGAGCGATTTGCCCATAAGCTTTTTATTTTTTATCTGCTGTGTGTTCGGCAACAATCTCTGCCAGAAACGATTTTATTGCACTGTCATACAGCTCGGTATCTTTGAGCCTGAGGCGCGAATGTCTACCGTCTTTAAACCAGACGATGCGTTTCTGATTCTTATCCGTGCCTGCTTTTTCAAAAAGCTCTACAGCCTTTGGCGGCACAGAGTAGATATCCGCTTCGCCGTGGAGCATAAGCAGAGGCTTACTGTACTTTGGTATCACATCTATCGGGCCGACTTTCATATTGTAGCCCGTGTAGTGCTTTGCATACATATTGACAAGGTCAATAACAATAAACGGCGGCGCGTGGAAGCCTTCCATACGCTTTTTGAAGCTGGCATAAAATGTGGAATACATACCGTCCGCAACAAAAGCCGTAAAATAATCGGGACAGCTGTCATTTGTAAGTGCAAAAATCGAACAGGCGCAACCAATGCAGATTCCGTGAAGAACGATTGAATTCACGCCGTATTCTTCGTGCAGAATTCTGCCCCATTTCAGCACGTCTCTGCTCTCGTTGAAACCGAATGAGCTGTACTTGCCATCGCTCTTGCCGTGGCAACGCTGATCAAGCACAAGCACGTTATATCCGCTCTCAACGTAAGCTTTCGCATAGTAGTAGCTGTAGGTCATACCCTCGGTGCGCCCCGGCACGATTATCACCGCGCGGTCGAAACCCAGGTCGTAATACTCGGCATAGAGGTTAAAGCCCTCGTTCACCGTATGCAGGTCAATTTTTTTGTCAGCAAACTGTTTTATGTAGCCTGTGCCGACGTCGTACATTTCACGCAGTTCGGGATTATCAGACCCCTGATTTTTCCATCCCTCTTTCTTTTTGCGTGTGAGCGTGTTCCAATAGATAACACGCGCCGTAACACACATCGCACAGAATACGGAAATAACCAGCACAATTACAGCTGCAATAATCCAAACGTAGTATTCCATAACTCTTCCCTTTAAACGAAAATTATTCGAACGAAAGTATCAGATCAAAAGAATCTATACCCGTTGTGACAAGGTCAGTTTCGGTGAAAATATGATTCTGCCTGATATATCGGCTCAGCTCATCCGCATCCTCACTGCTGAAACTGCTGCCCGCAAAGAAAGTAACGTTGTCCCTCTCCTGCTCGCTGAGCACTCTGTCTGCAACAGCGCAGGCAACCTCAAGCGAAGTTTTGCCCACAGCGAGTATGCTGTCGCCTGCCATTGCAATAAAATCGCCCTTATTTATTTCAAGCGAATCAAACACTGTATCTTTTGCCGAGCGTGTGATAAGCACGTCGTAAATATTGCCTGCCGTGCGGTTGATATCCTGCAGAATTTCAGCAGGGTCACTGCAATCAAAATCAATAATCGCAAGCGCCGCATAGCAGTCGGCAATCGACTTTGTATCAGCAATAAAAATGCTCGTATCTGCGCTCAGCGCCTGAGCCTGCTGAGCCACAAGGAAGAGATTTTTATCGTTAGGCAGAACAATAATATTTTCACATTCTGCCGCAGAATACGCCTTGATAAAATCCTGAGTAGAAGGTGAATAACCGCCGTAAGCCAGAACCACAACGTCAACACCCATCTGCTCAAACAGCTGTGTCATCTGCTCATTGGGCGAAACGGCAACAAGCGCAAACGCACCCTTTTCACGCTGAGCAGAAACGGTAACGGTTTTGCTCACCTGCCCGGAATGCTGAACGCTCATATTCTCTATCTTGAGCGTAAGAAACTCACCGAAAGTGTGTGCGTAGGCAAGCACCTTTTCGGGGCACTGAGTGTGAACGTGGAATTTTACTTTATCATTCTCAAACGAAATGACGACCGATTCGCCAAGCTCGTTGAGCATAGCCTTGAAGCTTTCGCTCTCGGGCTGTTCTCTGCCGTTGCAAAGCTGAAGCAAGCCCTCCGTGCAATAGCCGTACTCAAAAGCAGTATTTCGGTCAAACACAGAATAGTCGATTACCGCATCTTTTGCAGGTGTTGCATCAGCCGCAATATCTTCGCCGCAAAGATACTTTTTCATACCCTCGAAAAAGCAGATCGCACCGACACCGCCGCTGTCGACCACACCCGCACTTTTGAGCACGGGCAGAAGATTCGGCGTGTTATCAAGGCTGATTCTTGCCCTTGCAAGAAAATCCTCCAGCAAAACGGCAAGGTCGCTGTACGCTTTGCCCGATACCTCTTCGGTTGCTTCACGCAGCACGGTAAGAATTGTGCCCTCCGCAGGGTGAGAGACAGCGCTGTAGGCAAGAGCAACGCCGCTGCCCAGCGCACGGATAAAGCAGGCGCAATCCGCCTCACCGTCAACCCCGGCAAAAACCTGCGAAAAGCCTTTCAGAAACTGAGAAAGGATAACGCCCGAGTTGCCTCGTGCACCGTAAACAATAGTGTCCGAGAACTTCTTTGCCGTTTCGGAAAGGTCACCGTCAAAATGCTCTATTGCGGCATAACCTATCCTTGCGGTTGTGAGCATATTAGTACCTGTATCACCGTCGGGGACGGGAAACACGTTAAGGTCATTTATCTCTTCACAGTGCAGCGCCAGGTTGCGTATAGCATAATCTGTCAATGCACGGAAAAGCTGTCCGTTGATAAACTGATTCATACGTTAAGAATCATTTCTCCTGTCACTTGGAATTGAGTTTCGTGATAATCTCTTTTTCTGCCACAAGGTCTGTAACCGTGTTGCCGAAATAATATACACCAATCATACCCGGGCCGATATTGGTTGCATTGCCCGAGAAACAGCAGGAAACAAAAACCTGTTTGAAATCAAGCTCTTTTTCGATCATTTCCTTGAGCATAAGTGCATACTGCTCTCTGTCTGTATGGTAAATAACCGCATAATTGTCCGACATATCGACAGCCGTTTCTTTGACATAGCTGACGGTAAGCTCAAGCGCCTTGCGGATTCCTTTTGCTTTTGTGAGGACGGTTACATAGCCCTCGCTGTTGCAATCACCCATCGGCTTTACGTTGGCAAAGCTGCCCATAACTGCCTTGCCCATTGTGATTCTGCCGCGGCGGGCAATTGCGATAAGGTCGTCTACGGGGCCCATCTGGTGGACTCGCTGTTTGTTTGCCTCAAGCCACTCGATAACCTCTTCGTAGCTTCTGCCCTGCTTTTTGAGCAGGAAAGCATACATCGTCAGCAAAGCAAACGCGCCCGACATACGCATTGAGTTAAAGCAGTAGATGTTTGCTTCGGGATACTTCTCTTTAACCCGCTTTGCGGCTGTACAGGTAAAATCAAACGTGCCGCTGATTTTGGCGGAAAGCGACATACTGAGAATGTCATAACCCTCTTTGACGTACTTTTCGAATATATCGGCATACTCCTCAAGATTCGGAGGCGCAGTTGTTATTTTTGCTTTTTTGTCTGCAAGAGCAGCGTAGTATTCCTCACGGCTTATCTGCGACCAATCAAGCGTTGTAAGAAGGTCTTTTTCTTCGCCGTTTGTGCTGATATGGATGTGACCGTTTATGTAGTAATCCATACCGCAGAATTCACGCATCTCCTGCGAAAGGTCACAGGTAATATCTGCAAGAATAACATACTTTCCCATTTCAAATCCTCCATCCGATTTATCTCAGGTTCTTTAATAATTACATAATTCTACAAGATAAAATGTTAGCATATTCCGCCCCAAAAGTCAACCGAGCCGCAGACAAGCACAATCGCATCTGCGGCTCTTTTTTTACCCGGCATACATTGAGCCGATTATTTTATTTGCGAGCGAAAGCGGAAGAAGCCTGCCTGCCAGGCAGAGCACCTTATAGCTGAGCCCGAGCGTGCAAACGGGCCCGGATTTCTTTTTGAGAGCGATTCCCGCAATCATACAGCCTGCCTTCTGCGCGCTCATTCCGTTCTCTTCGTCCTTTTCCATTTTGGAAACGCTGCGGCTGATTCTGCCGCCGTATTCCGCATCACCCTCGGCAGACTTTGCGCGTGATGCCGTGAACTCAGTTTTAATGTCGCCGGGTTGCACCGCAACAGCCGTAATCCCGAAAGCTTTCACCTCATTTGAAAGCGCGAGAGTGTATGCGTTTATTGCCGCCTTTGACGCTGAGTAATAAGTCTGGAACGGGATAGGAAAAGCCGCGGCAACAGAGCTGATGTTGACGATTCTGCCCTTACCTGCCTTGCGCATATACGGCAGGACAGCCTTGGTCATATTCACCGTACCGAAAAAGTTTATATCCATCTGCCGCCGGGCATCCTCAAGACGAGTGAACTCAACAGCACCCGAAATTCCGAAACCTGCGCAGTTTATGAGTATATCTATGCCGCCCTCTTTCTCCGCTACGGTGCGTGCCGCCGCCTGAGCTGAGGCTTCGTCCGTAACGTCGAGCGTGATGTGTGTTATACCCTTAATGCTGCTGTCTCTGCGGCTGCCCTCATATACAGTGCACCCTGCCCTGCTGAGCGCCAACGCAGTTTCTTTGCCTATGCCCGAGCTACCGCCCGTGACCAGAACTACGGCTGTTTTCATCACTTTTTCCTCCCGTATACTGTATAAGCTGAGTATACCACATCGGCGAAAAAATGTGAAGATATTTGCGCGTATATACGCTAAGCGCAATTTTTTTAAATTGCACAAAAATTTTTTTATATCAGAGCAAATTAGCGGTAAAAATACTGTTGATTTTTGCGCGCGGATATTTTATAATAAATCATCAATTTTTTTATTTTGTTATCTTAACTCTAAGGAGGAACAAATAAATGGATTCAAACAAGAGACCCGAATCAATGGCACGTATCACCACAACCGAGCTTGCAAACGCTTTTATCGATGAGCAGGTTGCTCTCGTTCGCGAGCAGGTTGGCGACAAAAAAGTTCTCCTCGCACTTTCCGGCGGTGTTGACAGCTCCGTTGTTGCAGCGCTCCTTATCAAGGCTATCGGCAAGCAGCTCGTCTGCGTACACGTTAACCACGGCCTTATGCGTAAGGGCGAAAGCGAAAACGTAATCGAAGTTTTCCAGAACGGACTTGATGCAAACCTCATCTACGTCGACGCAACTGACCGTTTCCTCGACAAGCTTGTTGACGTAGCAGACCCCGAAACAAAGAGAAAAATTATCGGCAACGAGTTTGTTTACCTCTTCGCAGAGGAAGCCCGCAAGCTCGCTGACGACGTCGATTTCCTTGCACAGGGCACAATCTACCCCGATATCATCGAGAGCAAGGGCGTTAAGGCTCACCACAACGTTGGCGGTCTCCCCGAGGATCTTCACTTCGGTCTTGTTGAGCCCATCAAGCTCCTCTACAAAGACGAAGTCCGCGTAGTCGGCAGAGCACTCGGCCTCCCCTCCGAGATGGTCGACCGTCAGCCCTTCCCCGGTCCCGGTCTCGGCGTACGTTGCCTCGGCGCAATCACACGCGACAGACTCCACGCACTTCGTGAAGCAGATGCAATCCTCCGCGAGGAGTTTGACAAATCAGGTCTTTCAAGCCACGTATGGCAGTACTTTATTGCTGTGCCCGATATGAAGAGCGTAGGCGTAAGAGACGGCAAGCGCTATGAGGGTTGGCCGGCAATCATCCGCGCTGTTAACACAACAGACGCTATGACTGCTACAATCGAAGAAATCCCCTACACCGTTCTCAACACAATCACAGCAAGAATCACAGCAGAAGTCGAAGGCATCAACCGTGTCCTCTACGACCTCACCCCGAAGCCCACAGGCACAATCGAGTGGGAATAAGAAACGAAAAGTCCACAAAGCCTTATATGTCAAGGGGTTTGAGACTTTCAGAAAGCCTCGTGATACAAAAATGATACTGTATAAGGCTTCCCCACATTAATTTCATACAAGAGAAAACCTCTCTCGTTTGAACACTTAGTTCATCCGAGAGGGGTATTTTTTATGTCCTTTTTTCGGTAGCGTGATACTGCAAATTTCATTGTGCAGATTTTACAAACTTTTGATTTTTGAAAAGTTTCTTCAAAAAAACGGCTGACTTTTTGCTATTCCAGTTCCTTACAAGTAGAGGGTTATTTTTTATCAGATTCTACAAACTTTCAGATTTTTGAAAAATTTTTGAAAAAACTACCTTATTTTTACCCCTTCCCAGTCATTACAAGTAGATGGTGTTTTTTCGGCAAGATTAACAAACTTTCGTTTTTATGAAAATTTTTTCAGAAAACTACCTCATTTTTTGCCTTTCCCGTTCCTTACAAGTGAGGGGTATTTTTCGTCAGTTTCTACAAACTTGTAAATTTTTGAAACTTTTTTCAATTTTAGGGGTAAGAAAACGCTATTCTCTGTCCCAACTATTGGAAGGTGTTTTTTACACAAAGACCAACACATCTGTTTGTGCAAAACTACAAAAAATCAATTTTTTGAAAAAAGTTTCCGAAAAAGTCGTTTTTTCGGTCCTTCTAAATGCTTACCAAGTGAGGGGACTTTTTCAAGACGATTTAAAAATTAAAAAAGTTTTTGAAAAAACCGAATTTTCACCCTTCTGAAACCCTTACATATATGAAGGGGTAAAAATAACCTAAAACAAGAAGCAGGTTTTGTGCAAAGCTACAAAAAATCAATTTTCAGAAAAAAGTTTTGCAAAAACGTTCAAAAAAAGCCGTTTTAAAAGTCACCCCTTGAGGGGACTTTTTAAGCAACCCATAAAAACTCAAAAACTACAGTATTCAATGTCGGTAAACCGACTTGTAATAAATACTAACCGAAAGGAGGAAAATCAAATGGCAGTTTTAATGAACGCAAAGGAAATCAGCGAAGAGCTCGGTATTTCCAAAACACTTGCTTATCAGATTATGGAAAAGCTTAATAAAGAGCTTGAAGCAAAAGGCTTCTTCGTAATCAAAGGCAAAGTCAGCCGCCGTTATCTCTCTGAGCAGATTTACGGCATGCCCGAAAAAGAATAATTAAAGAAAGGAGATTGCGAATGGCAGTCTACAAGGACAAAAAACGCGGCACGTGGTATGTTTCGGTTTACTACACCGATTGGAAGGGTGAAAATGCCCGCAAATTAAAACGAGGCTTCAAAACCCGTAAGGATGCAGTTGCCTGGGAGAACACGTTTCTGAACAAAAACACAGGTGACTTGAATATGACCTTTGAGGAGTTTTACGACATCTACAAAAGTGACCTTGAAGAAAGACTTAAGGAAAACACGTGGGTTATGAAAACTAGTGTAATCGAGCTTAAGATTCTTCCTTACTTCAAGAAAAAGAAGATGTGTGAAATCAAACCTCCAGATGTACTAGCCTGGCAGAGAGAAATGAGGGCATACCGGGATAAGGACGGTCAGCCTTATGCTTCGGGGTACCTGAAAACAATTCACAACCAGCTCAGTGCAATCTTCAACCACGCTGTAAGGTTTTACGAGCTTCCTTCAAACCCAGCAGCAAAGGTCGGTAATATGGGCAGAGAAAACACAAAGGAGATGCTCTTCTGGACAAAGGAAGAATACACAAAGTTCTCCGATGCGATGATGGACAAGCCTTTATCCTACTACGCATTCGAAATGCTTTATTGGTGCGGTATCCGTCTCGGTGAGTTACTTGCTCTGACCTACGGTGATTTTGATTTCGTAAAACAGACAGTACGAATCAACAAATCTTATCAGTGTATCAAGGGTAAGGATGTTGTTACCACTCCGAAAACAAAAAAGAGCAATCGCACAATTGTGATGCCTGACTTCTTGTGTGATGAAATGCAAAGGTACTTCAAAGGTCTTTACAAGCCGAAGAAGAATGACAGAGTGTTTCTCATAACCAAGGCTTATCTTCACAGCGAAATGCGAAGAGGCTGCAAAGAAACGGGAGTCAAGAAAATCCGTATACACGATTTGAGACACTCACATGTTTCACTTCTTATCGATATGGGTTTCACCCCTCTTGCTATTGCGGACAGAGTCGGTCACGAGAGCATCGACATCACTTACAGATATGCTCACCTCTTCCCGTCAAAGCAAACTGAGATTGCAGAAAAACTTAATATGGAGCGTGCTTAAAATGTCAGCAAAAAATTTAGATAAGCATAACCGTTTCCGCAGTATAACGGTTGGTTTCAGAGTCTCACCCGAAGAAAACGAACAGATAAATAAGGTCGTTGCAATATCAGGGCTGAGCAAACAGGAATACTGCTACCGCCGATGTATGAAGCAGGACATAATTGTTCACGGTGGTAATCCGAGAGTGTTCAAAGCACTTCGTAACAATCTTGCCGAGGTGCTCGAAGAACTTAAAAATAAAAAAGAAGT
>JAFOBC010000374.1 GCA_017382015.1 Clostridia bacterium | reverse complement strand
TTTGTTCCTTCGGGAACTTTTACGCCTGAAAGCTCTGCAATTTTTGCAGCGGGCTGACCAACGATTTTTGCATTAAGAGCGCCGTTGATGATAATTGTTTTTCTTACTTTTTCTGTTTCAGTTGCATTGAGGAAATAACAGCCTCTTGCAGCAAACTCTTCTTTAACGATATCGTAAATGCTTTCCATAACGATAACTGACTGCTCAGAAGCACAGATCATACCGTTATCAAATGTCTTTGAGTGAATGATTGAGTTAACAGCAAGAAGAACGTCTGCGCTGTCGTCGATGATAGCAGGAGTGTTACCTGCGCCAACACCGAGTGCGGGCTTACCGCTTGAGTAAGCAGCCTTAACCATGCCGGGACCGCCTGTTGCAAGGATTATGTCTGCTTCCTTCATAACTGTGTTTGTCATTTCGAGTGAAGGAACGTCAATCCAGTCGATAATTCCTTCGGGAGCACCTGCTGCAACGGCAGCTTCAAGAACGAGCTTTGCTGCTGCAATTGTGCAGTTCTTTGCTCTGGGGTGAGGAGAAATAATAATAGCGTTTCTTGTCTTGAGAGCAAGAAGGCACTTGAAAATTGCTGTTGATGTGGGGTTGGTAGTGGGAATAACCGCAGCGATAACACCGATGGGGTCTGCAACCTTCTTAATGCCGAAAGCCTTGTCCTCTTCAATTATGCCGCAGGTCTTTGTGTCCTTGTATGCATTGTAGATGTATTCGGAAGCGTAGTTATTTTTGATAACCTTATCTTCAACAATACCCATGCCTGTTTCTTCAACAGCCATCTTTGCAAGGGGGATTCTTGCCTTGTTTGCTGCAGAAGCTGCTGCAAGGAAAATCTTGTCAACCTGCTCCTGAGTGTAGGTTGCGAAAACCTGCTGAGCCTTTCTCACACGAGCAATTGCTTCGGTGAGCTTTTCAACGCCGTCAATGATTTCGTAAGTTTTTGTAGCCATTTTTATATCCTCCTGAAATTAATTACCTAATTTGTTGTTAAGATATGCGAGTGAGAGTGCAAGCCTTTCCTGTTTGAGAAGTATACTGTCCGGCACTTCAAGGTTGCACGGTGCAAAGTTCCAGATTGCTGTTATTCCGCTTTCAACCATACGGTCGCACACATTCTGTGCTGACCCTGCACCTACCGTTATTATTCCGATTTTCACGTTATTCTTTTTGCAGAATTCATCAAAATCATTCATCGGCAGAATTTCAATTGAGCGGTTATACTTAATCGGGTTTTGGTTGCAATCGAACGCGGCTATGATTTTTACACCGTAATCTTTAAAATCGTCAAACTCAAGAAGAGCTTTTCCGAGCTTTCCTGCTCCGACAAGTACGGCATTTGTCATATCACCCTGACCGAGATGAGCCTCAATGCTCTTTATCAGGTCAACCGTCTTATATCCGACCTTGGGCTTTCCTGCGCCGCTTACAACGCTTAAATCCTTTCGCACAAGAACTTCGCCAAGAGAAAGCTTCTTTGCAATTACGGTTGCGGAAATATACGGTACGTCGTTCGGTGACAATTCACGCAACAACTGTAGATAGTGCGGAAGTCTGCCCAACGTAGCTTTAGTCATTTCTGCTTTTTCCACCGTAATTCCTCCTCTCTCTTCGGACCGAAGTTATCTTAACAAAACTTAAAGGAGTTGGGAATTATTAAAATGTTCAATCGGTATTATCAATATCGATAACCCTTGTATCGATAGCAAAAAATAAGACCCGTCCTTTACGGACGAGCCTTTGAAATTTCATTATTAAGATGTTTGCGTTTTGAGTCACAAAGAGCAGTTATAAACTTTTTATCAAGCTCTGTCAGCTTGTAACCGCTCTTATAAATTAAAACATCTTTATATACTTTTTTGTTATCTACGCATTTTTTCTGCACAAGATTATATCGCTCAAGCACGCTCGGCGGTGCAGGAGAAACCCACATAAAGGTTTCGGGATTCCGCGAAAGCAAATCAAACTGACTTGCTCTTTCAAAAATGAAGATTCTTCGGTCGATGTTATCAGGAAGCTCCGATTTGACAACCTTTGCAAGCGGAAGCGACGGCACATAAGGGTCAGCATGAGCAATTTCGATATAATCCGTCAAATCATCAAAAGTGATTTCTTCTTTCTTTGCAAGAGGATTATCGGCACTCATAATAAGGCAATAAGAAAACTCTGTAACCATTTCGTAGCTGAGTGCCTTTTCTTCAAGCATTGATTTGAAATACTTATCAAAATTCTCCGCATAACGGATAATACCGAGCTTATAATCGTGATTGAGAATATTGTTTATTGTTCTCTGCGAATTGGTTTCTTTGTAGAAAATTTCGCATGCATCCTTCGAAAGCGTTTTTGAGAACTCTGCAAATGCATCGGAAATGTAGCAAGCTCGCGGAACAGAAATAGAAAACTTCTGCTTCTTCACCTGACCGCTTTTATACATATTCTCAACCTGATCAATCTGCTTGAGAATATCCTTGGCATAGCTGATAAACTCTTCACCTTCGGGAGTGAGCACCATACCTTTTGCTGTGCGGTCAAAAACAGAAATACCCAGATCCGCTTCAAGTTCTTTGATAGAACGGCTGATGTTCGGCAAAGCAACATAAAGACTTTCTGCCGCCTTGTTGAGCGAACCGACCTTCGCAACCTCGACAGTATATTTCATATGCAGTATATTCATTTATCTCACCTCATTTTGGAGAAGGTAATAAATATACATTTATTATACAACTTATTTATAAATTGTTCAAGTAGCAAGTTTATGGTTTTACTAAGCTACCACAGTTCAAAATTGATAGATTAAAAGGCATTTTATTAAGAATCAGGACAACAGGCCGGATCTGTGGTATTTAGACCACGATGGTTTCAGTTAGAATCTGAATGCCACCTGATTTTTGTTTCTACACCCTTATTTAAAAAATCCCCCTTGGGTGTATTTTCGCATCTCTACGTAGAAAGTTGCACCCATGGTAATAAAATTGCACCCTTGACAGTGTTTTTGCACCCCGGCATTTGCCGGTTCAAAAGCCGCCATCACACCCAACTAATCACTACGACTTTGATACCAAGCCGTAGTGATTTTCTTTACCACCCTATCCCCTACAAATGGCTATATATCAACAAACCGCCCGACTGAGTTTTACGCTCAATCGGGTGGTTTTAAGGTTATATGTTTTTATCTGATTACCGAAAAGACAAACGAAAGTATCATTCTGATAAACTCAAGAATGACAGCAAATACGGATTCGATATCGGTTGTTTCGGCAGGCTGGTCTGCACCGCCGTCAGACACTTCAGTATCGGGTGCAGGCTGAACCTCCTCGCCTGCAGTCTGGTCAATCAGCGAACAATACTGAACATAAGCCGAATTCAAAGTAAGCTCGGGCTGCGTTGCAGACTGATCAACATCGTCAAGCAGAACACTTGCATTTATAAGCAAATCAAAGTCAAGCTCGTTGATTTCACCATCGTGGTTACAGTCCGCTGCTGTCCGCATATAATCGGGCAGATTTTCCTGCGGCAACAGACCGCTTACAATCATATTGACTATAAACGCATCGTTTGCATCGTACCAGCCGTTGCCGTCAACATCGCCGAAGACAACAACTGTGTAGCTGTTTATCAGCGTTTCACCGTCTGTGAGTTCAACAACAGCACCTGTGCAGAGTATATCCGATGAGCAGGTGAAAACATAGCCGTTGTTGGTAGCTGACAAATAATCGCCAAGCTCGGTTGAGCCTGCATTAAAGCCTGTTATTGTGTTTGTGGTGAAATTGACAACCGCGGTGCTGTTACCCGAAAGAGTGATTGCAGGGATTGACTTTGTGTCAAAAACCTCATCGCATGCAGGGCAGACATAATTCATCGTGCCCTCTGATGACGTTGTCGGTTTGACAACTGTTTTCCATACGGGCTCGGAATGACCGAGAGGGTCGAGAATTTCGTCAATATACGCATCACGGCAAACAGAACACAGACATACCACTACACCTTCGTCAACGCAGGTGGGTTCAGCCACAATTGTCTTGTACTTATGAGGAACCGTCGCAATTACCGTTTCCGATACTGTGTTGCCGCAATCGTCACATATAACCTTATCGTAGCCTTCTTGTGAGCACGTAGAGTCCTTATGCTCTGTGTGAATGTTAAGATGGTCGCAGATTATCTGATCAAGGGTGAGTTTAACGGGGATTTCGCCCGAAGAAGATGAATTATAGAACTTTACGCCAAGGTAATATACTGTTCCTCTTTTTAAAGTGTATGTGATTGAGAAGTTGTTTCCTTCTCCGTCGTCGACATTGCTTGCAAGCTGTTTCTTATCGGCATCATAGATATAGCCGTAGGTATCGGAGCTGCTTGACGAAGTGAAGGTATACACACCGGATTGAGTCGGTATAAACTTCAGCAGTACGGTTTTGCCCGCGGCAACCTCCACGTTCTGCTTAACGCCTACCTGGATATCGGAAAGATACGCTTCGCAGTTATCACATTTTCCGTCGGAGTTTTTATCTTTGTGTTCAAGCTCGGTTCTTGTATATCCGCAAAGGTCACACTCGGGATCGCAACCGTTATCAAAGCTGTGACCTCTGCCGGCAGCTATATAACCGCAGATGTTACAATCAGAATCGCAGGAATTAGTGTAGGTGTGCTCGTGGTCATTGTCGGCAATCGGTTCAAAATTAAAACCGTTTTCATCTGCATAAGCTTCTGCTGTTGAGCCTGCATAGCCGACAATTGTTGTATAGTAGCTTGTTGCGTTTGATTCAAACTCGCAGTTGCGGTTGTACACCTTCAGTTTTCCAAGCTTCTGACAGCCGGCAAAAGCATTAGTTCCGATTGACTGCACGCTGAACGGCAGAGTAATATCGCCAATCTCAGCACAATCGTAGAACATATAATCACCTATGCCGGTAACACCGTCTTCAATTATCACTTCGGTGCATTTTGCGCAGCTTATGTACCACGGAGTGTACTGATAATAAGTAGTTGATGATGAATACATATCTGTTCCGTAATTCTGAACCGTTCCGTCGCCTTTGGTGAACGTTATTTTTTCTATATTTGTGCAGTTATAGAATGTAGATGAACTGTTATATATTTTTGCGGATATTGGGATTGTGATGCTCGTAAGGCTTGTGCAACCGTAAAACGCATAATCGCCTATGCTTGTTACGCTGTTGCCGATTGTCACACTCGTAAGGCTCGTGCAATTATAAAACGCAGAAGAGCCTATGCTTGTTACGCTGTTG
>JAFOBC010000373.1 GCA_017382015.1 Clostridia bacterium | reverse complement strand
TTCGTTGAAAGAGAAAAATATCAGGACAAAAATAGGTGCGTAAAGAAACAGATACAACAATACAGTATAGATCTTAGAGGCTATTTTCATACTATTGCGCCTCCCGTATCGTCACTGTCGGTAAACTTATTCATTACAGCCATTGAAATAAGAATCAACACCATAAGAACAAGCGAAAGCGAAGCACCAAGATTGAAATTATTTGCACTCTGGAACTGGCTTTCGATTGCATCACCGATCAGCATAAAGCTGCCGCCGCCAAGCTTTTGGGAAATATAGAACGTGCTGACAGACGGAACAAAAACCATTGTTATACCCGAAACAACACCCGGAAGACTAAGCGGAAAAACAACACGCCTGAGCACTTCAAATCGGTTACCGCCAAGATCCTGAGCAGCCGCAACAATTGACGGATCCAGCTTAGACATAATAGTGTAAATCGGCAGAATCATATAAGGTAAGTAATTGTAAACCATACCCAACACTACCGCACTACCCGTGTTGAGAAAGCCGTTTTCGCTTGCTAATCCGAATATATCGAGAAACTTATTGAGTATACCGTTGCGTTCCAGAATAAGCATCCACGAATATGTGCGGATAAGGAGGTTCATCCACATCGGCAGCATAATCAGCAACATCATAATACGCTGTGAATTGGATGAGAACTGCGAAAGAATATACGCAAACGGATATGCAATCAAAAGGCAAATAACCGTTGAGAGCAAGCCATACCACATCGAGAGCAGAAAGGTAGGAATATAAGCCTTAAGTTCAAAAATATTATCGAGTGTAAACTGACCGTCCGCATTGGTAAACGCATAATAAACAACAACAAACAGTGGCACGACGATAAAAATTATTGACCAGAGAATATGCGGAGCGGCAAGAAGATTTGAAAGAAGAGATTTATTCTTTTGCATCTTACTCCTCCTCGCCGCTATCGACAGAAGCATCAGAAAGCTCGTCGAACTCCTCACTGAATGAGCTGTAATCACCGTAAAGTCCGGAATATTCGCTCTTTTTCATAATATGAATAGCATCAGGCTCAATGAAAAGGCCGATTTTTTTACCTACCTCATGATAATCGGTAGACTGAATCATCCACTTGAAGCCACCGATATCAACAATCGTTTCGAAGTGAACTCCCTTAAATGTAACTGAAGTAACCTCGCCTTTTACCATACCCTTGTCGAGATCAACAACATCAACATCTTCGGGACGTACAACAACGTCAACTTTTTCGTTAGGTGCAAAGCCTTTATCAAGACATTCAAATCTGTGACCGGAGAAATCGACCTGGAAATCTTCGCGCATTACACCATCAATAATATTACTCTCACCTATGAAATCCGCTACAAAAGCGTTTTTGGGCTCATTGTATATTTTGATAGGTGTGCCTATCTGCTGAATCACGCCGTTATTCATAACAACAACAGTATCAGACATAGACAACGCTTCTTCCTGATCGTGAGTAACATAGATAAATGTGATACCCATCTGCTGCTGAATGTTCTTAAGCTCGTTCTGCATATCCTTGCGAAGCTTGAGATCAAGCGCACCAAGCGGCTCATCAAGAAGAAGAACTCTGGGCTTGTTGGCAAGAGCACGTGCAATTGCTACACGCTGCTGCTGACCTCCGGAAAGAGACTGAATATTACGTTTTTCAAAGCCTTTAAGGTTGACAAGCTTGAGCATAGCTGCAACCGTTTCCTCAATTTCATGCTTAGGTGCTTTTTTCAGTCTGAGACCGAATGCTATATTCTCAAAAACATTGAGATGAGGAAAAAGAGCATAACGCTGAAAAACCGTATTAAGCTGGCGTTTATGGGGAGGAACATCGTTAATACGTTTATTTTCAAAAATAACATCGCCGCTATCAGGCTCAATAAAACCTGCGATAACGCGGAGAGTTGTCGTTTTGCCGCAACCCGAAGGACCGAGGAAGGTAATAAACTCCTTGTCTCGGATATAAAGGTTGAGATCTTTTAAAATAGGCTCTCCGTCAAAAGAAACGGAAATGTTTTTAAGGTCGATAATTATGTTGTTTTCCAATTATGCAACCCCTCTCTTATTTATAATATTACGAATACAAATATAGTGCCAAAACCGCTAAATGTCAACAATTTTTTTAATTTTTTTGACATAAAACCGCCCTTAACTCACGATGAATTCACAAATACTCTCGTTTTCTCATGTATGCTCTTGTTTTCTCGCAAATGCTCGTTATTTATCAAAACAAAAAAATCCGGTTGCAACCAGCGTCACAACCGGACTTAAGCCTGATATTCAGCGAACCTTGCCGCCCTTCATCTTGATAAGATCACGATAACTGATAAGTTCAACTCCGTGTTCTTTGAGATACTTGTGAACGTACGGGTCTTTCATAAGCTGATATTCCCATACTCTGTCCTGCCATCTTCCGGTAATACCCTTGAGTTCATCGCTTTCAACTGAGGGATGGACAAAAGTTTCAGTAACACCGTCTTCAGGGATATCCGTCCAAATTTTAAGGATTGTATCTCTGTAAACCTCATAGCTTACGCGCATATCGTCGTTCCAATCAGGGAAAAGAAGATAATCAGGAATAACGACATCATACTTCTTACCCCATCTTTTGGAGAGAATAGTGATTGCTGCATACAGGAAATAAGGAGTACCTTTGGGACAGATACGCTTATCGTGCTTTGTGTAGAGGCGGTATGCATAGCCGTATTCACCGCAAACACGAAGAGTCATTTTCGCAAGACCGAGACGACCTGTGTAATGACCGTAAAGCGAGCCCATATGATTGTCAGTATGAGAAGGCTTCATACCCATTTTGTGCGCAAGATCAATCTGCGCACGGATTTCTCTTTCAAGGTCTTCATAAGAAGCGTTTTTCTCAACCTGGTCACTTTCATGCCACATAAAGCCTTCTTCGTCAAGAAGAGTCTTGCCGTCCGTAAGAGGCTTCCAACGATATTTACCCCACTCGCTGGTCATTGTAAGATGAATACCAATAGCATATTCAGGATGGTCAATAGAAAACTTAACTGCATCCGCAGCTGTCGGACAAGGCATCATAATTGTCGCCGACTTAAGCCAACCGCCTTCAAAAAGCTCATTGACAGCTGTGTTGGCAGCATTGCACATACCATAATCATCCGCGTTAACAATAAGATATTTAGCCATAATTTTCCCTTTCTTTTCACGTAAGTAATACAAATAGATGATAACACATTTGCAGAATAATTCAATACTCAAATTGAATAAAGACTCAACTCAATTTTTGTTATTTCTGCTATGATTAAGAATGGTGGATCTGAAGAGGATTGAACTCTCGACCTTTCGGATGCGAACCGAACGCTCTCCCAGCTGAGCTACAGACCCAAACTTAGGAATAATTATAAAATGTTCAAATATTCTTGTCAACACTTGAAATATGACAGCGATTAATGTATAATGAAGCAAAATGTGCACTTAAAGGAGCACAATATGACTAAAAAAGTTGTTACTGTATTGCTTGCTTTTCTGCTCGTTACACTATGCGCCTGTTCACCGGAAGAACAGAATACAGATTCACCAACATCTTCCTCAACTGCAATTCCTACTGTAACCGTGACAATTGAAGCAGGGCTTACTGTTGAGGAATGCGCAAAACTTCTTGAAGAAGAAGGCGTGTGCGATGCAGCACAGTTCGTTTCTTCAGCAAACAATACATATTCGGGATACAAATTCACCAAAGATATCCTCAATCCTCAAGAACGGCCTTTCGTTTGTGAAGGATACATATTTGCGGACACTTATGAATTTAATTATAATATGAGCCCAGAGGCTGTGCTCGATACCATTTTTAAAAATCTTGAAACAAAAATAACTGACAAACATATATCCCGTGCCGCAGAGCTAGGATACACTTTTGATGAAATTATTACTATTGCATCAATTATACAGGAAGAAGCCACTCTTCCCGAAATGAAAAATGTATCCTCGGTAATACACAACCGACTGGACTCATCATACGGAAAGCTCGAGTGCGACGTCACAATATTCTATCTTAACAATCACGTTAAGCCATATGTCGACGATGTTTCCGTATACAAAGAGCTGTACAACACCTATGAACGCAAAGGGCTTCCTGCCGGGCCGATAACTAACGTCGGTATTGAGGCGATTGAGGCTGCGCTCTACCCCGCCGATACAGACTATTACTTTTTTGTATACGATGAAAATATGAACTACTACTATGCTGTAACATGGGCTGAACACTCAGCCAATGTCAGCAAGCATTATAAAAAGTAATAAGTGCCTATGGGCATTTAAATACCGAAAGGAGAAAACCCAATGAAAAAACTCACAGCACTCCTTCTTGCCGTTGCAATGCTCCTTAGCTTTGCAGCATGCGGCGAGAAAGAACCCACACCCGAAGAAACAACCGCAAATGTCGAGGAAACAGACGCTGCAGGTGAGCCCGCAGGAGATGTAACCGACGAAGCAACAACCTCATACGGCGAGACACAGGTTGAAGACACAACTGTCGAAGGTGAAACAGTTGAAGCTACAACTGTTGAAGGCGAAACAGTCGTCGGCACAACTGTTGAAGCAACAACAGTTAAGGATGTAACAGTTGTTGGCACAACAGGCACTTCAAACACTCCCACCAAGGCTCCTTCCAATCCTTCAGCACCCACCACTCCTTCAGCACCCACCACTCCTTCAGCTACAAGCGCTCCCTCTACAACAGCTGACATTATTGCATACTACAACAATGCAGTTAACAAGGCTGTTGCTGCAAAGGTTGGCTTCAACAAAGTTCGTTACGTTGACAACGAAAAGCTCAACGCAGGTATCCTTCTCAAGACATTCGGTGACGTTATGTATAAGTTTATGGGCATCGGCGCTGAAAACAAATACACAATGGACGTTACAAAGGGTCAGTGGGAATCAGACCTTCCCCATCAGTACCTTCGCAAGAGCACACTTTCAACATCTGATGTAACAAAAGCTACATGCACAGCAAACGGCACACAGTACACAATCGTTCTTGATGTCAAGGGCGGCACAAGCTATGCTGACAAGAAAACCAAGTCCAACAATTCACCTATTGATAAGTGCGGTATCTGTGTAGGCGATGGCGATAAGAGCTATTTCGACCACAAGACAGCAATTGTTATCTACGATGCAATTGATGATATTCTCGGCGGTGCAAAGGTAAGCGAAAGCTACAAGAACGCAAAGGTTAAGGCAGTTATCGATTCCACAACAGGTAATCTTGTAAGCCTTACAGTTGAGTATGAAATCAACGTAGTTATTGACACAGCAGGTGGCGGTAACGCAACAGGTTCTGCTCACATCTTCTACAAGAACTTCAAGTATTAATCATCACCCCAAAATGCAAATTCCCCGTAAGAGTGAACTCTTACGGGGAATTTTTTATACATTTTAATCTCGTCTTAACGCGTCAATCGGCAACATCTTAGCTGCCCTTCTTGCAGGATAAATTCCGAAGAAAATACCGATTGCACTTGAGAATCCGACTGCAATTGCAACTGTAGATGCCTTAACTGCAATCGGAATATTCAGAAATGCAGCAACCGCCATTGCACCCGAAACACCTATTATA
>JAFOBC010000372.1 GCA_017382015.1 Clostridia bacterium | reverse complement strand
TGAAGAGCACCCCGATTACTTCGCTCTGCATAATGGTAAGCGCGTTACAACTCAGCTTTGTCTGACAAATCCTGCTGTTCTTGATATTGTAACCGAAGAGGCTTTGACAGTGCTCGAAAATGAGCACGATCCGGATGCTTCACTTCAGATTTTATCAATAACACAAAATGACAACGGTGACTACTGCCAATGCAAAGATTGTGCAGCATTGGATAACGCAAACGGTTCACAGGCAGGCACAATGCTGACATTTGCCAATGAAATAGCAAGACGAGTAAAAGCAACAGGAAAATATGACAACGTCGCAATTGACACTTTTGCTTACCAGCACACAAGAAAAGCACCTACAAATGTTATTCCGCGCGATGATGTTATCATTCGCCTGTGCTCAATAGAATGCTGCTTCGGCCACACACTTGATGATCCGAATTGTAAAGAGAATGCAAACTTTATGCTCGACCTTGAGACCTGGAGCAAAATATGCAACCGCCTTTATATATGGAATTACAACCTTAACTGCGACGAAAGCGTAAATATTTACGCAAACTTTGGAACGCTCCAAAGAAACACACAAATTTTCTACGAACATAATGTTAAAGGAATTTATCAGCAAGGTGTATTCTACATCGCTGAGTGTGATGCTGAATTTGGTGAACTTAAAAATTACCTGCTTACAAAGCTGATGCAAAACCCATATATGGACTTCTATAAAGAAATGGACGGATATCTGCAAGCAGTTTACGGCCAAGGAGGCAAGTATATACGCGAATTTATCGATATTGTTACCAAACACGCAGTTACCAAATATAAACATCTGTACATTGAAGAAGACTCACGCTACTCGTTACCTAATATGAGTAATAAAGAAATCAAAAAGTGTGACGAATTGTGGGAGAAAGCAAAAGCTGAAGCCGTTACAGACGAACAGCTTAGCAGAATTTGCCGTTCAGAGCTTAGTTGGAGATATTGGAAGTGTTCAAATTACAAATCTGAATTCTCGCTTTTCCGGCATCCCTACCTTTGGATGAAGGCAAGAAAAGATTTATACAACGATTTTGTTGAAATGGGCGTTACACGTATGGGCGAACGAGTCGGACACTATCTTTCCGACAATGACCTAAGACACCTTACAAGGCGAATTTACACATGGATAACGCTTTATGACGAACCGATATGGGATAAAATAAATCCAATAGCTATATACTTCTATAACCTGATGGAAAAGCTCTACTACAGTTTTAACTGACATAAAAAACAGGACTGTTCAATATGAACAGTCCTGTTTTTTTATTGTTTAAGTTAATAAGTCAAGAATCGGTTGGATAAAGCACTCAGCAATTGTAACAAAGATTGTAGCGCCTACCTCGCTGTAACCGTCAGTGCCTGTGTGCTTATAAAGCCAAAGGCTAAGCGTTGTGAAGATGGTTGAAGGTTCTTCTTTTTCTTCAACTGTCCAGGCACCGATTTTTGTAAGAATCTTGATGATTCTGTTTTCAACTTCTCTGTATTCGCCGTCGTAACATACTGTACCGTTGACAAATTCTTCTGCCGCAGCAATAGCCTCAGTAAGCTCAAGCTTATCAGCCTCGCTTATATCTGTTGCATCAGCCAAGGCCTGCTTAGCAGCAGGAATATATGTGTTCTTAAGGCCGCGAGGATCTCTTGCACCGTTAAACTGCGGATAATCAGGCGTTGAATAAACGTCATGGATATCGTCTGTAGCAAGAAGTCTGGTTGCAAGAGAAATAATAATATCGTTTCGTGCAGTCTTCTCGTGATTCTGACCATCAAAATAGAATGTTGTATCAGGAAGAAGACCCGTTGAAGCATCAACTACACCGTCGGGTGAAACGTGATTATGTGTCGGATCTGAGCAGTTTTTGCTTGTGTTTGCCTGAACGTAATCTTCGCCGAGTGTTTCACCTACGATTGCACTCTTAACGCCCATAGCTGTAGAGGAAAGATGAATAACACCGTCAGCATTATCATTGTTCCAAGATGAACCGATCTGATAGAGAGGAACATCGTAATCTACAATATTGAATACCTCAACACCATTATCTACAAGCTTCTGGATATTTGCAAGCGAATTACACTGAGCCTGATAGAACATATCTGTCTGCTTCTTAATTTCGGGCTTATCGGCAAGAAGCGCCTCAGCAGCTGAAGGATAATCCTCCTTCGGGCAAAGACCCCAAAGGCTTGTAATATTAGAAGCTACGTCTTCAACAAGACATGTAGCAACGTTCTGAAGAACACCTGTAAGAACTTCATCAGGAAGAATTCTCGCGATAACCTCAATCATTCGGCCTTCTTCCTCGTCCATAAGTGTCTCAAGGAAACCGTTGTAAAGGAACTCTTTATCAAAGAAAGAAAGGTTCATATTGAAAAGATCACCGACGATTGTTGAACCATTGAGTGCGGGAACGATATAAACAACCTTGTTAAGGTCATCCATAACCTCAGGGAAATAATCAAGGAGACCGTTAGCAATTGAACCGCCCATACTGATAGGAACAATGTTAACCTTATCGTGACCGGTCTCTTCCTTGACCATCTGGATGAAATCATAAAGCTCACAAACTGTATCGTAGTTATTACCGAATGAGTTGTAAGCAAAGTAGTAGAGATGATCTTCGCCTACCTGCGCAGCATAATCCTGAAGCGGAATGTTATTGTAAATCTGCTTCTTTTCGTATTCGCTGCACTCAGCAACTGAGTAAGGATATTTTTCAACCTCGATGTTGCCTGTATTCTTACCTGTCTCAGGATCGCAGGCGTTAACCGCAAAACAAGCACGCACTACGTCGCAAAGAGCATCAGAAAGACCGATATCAGCCTGAAAAACAAGTGTAAAAAGTACAGGAACGATTACCTTAGAAACAATTGTTGCAATGTCAAACGTTGCAGGGAAACAGCTGACTTTGTTGCCATCGGCATCAAGGAGATAGTCGCCGTTTTCATCAAGCGCCCAGACATTTGACTGTCCGATACCGGGAACAACGATTGCGGGGCATGTTTCGCACTCACCCTGACACTCTGTCTTTACTGTTGCAGCAGATGACGGCAACACAAGAGCAGCAAAGAGAAGGGATAACACGAGCACGCATGAAATAAACTTTTTCATAATTTCTAACCTCTCTTATATGAATTTTATTTGAGGAACAATTTTATCAGCTCAACCGCTCTGTCAAGAGGACTACCGCCACCAAACAGAATGATTGCACCCTTGCTGAGTACATAAGTCAAGATTTCAAAAACAGGAGCAAAAGGAGATTCTTCCTTTGTTTCAATGTTATCGTAACCTTCTGCACCTACCTTATGGAGAATAGCGATAATTCTGTTTTCAGCAGCTTCCACTCTCTCCTGATCAGCTATTGTAAGCTGAAGCACCGCTTCACACTCCTGAATTGCAGCAACGAGCTCCGATCTTTCTTCAGGGCTGAGGTTCGTCTGGTCAACCTTATAGGCATCAGGGAGTTTCCAACGTCGGATGCTCTGTGTATAACATGCACCGTTGTACTGAGGATATTTCTCCGGGTTGCTGTTGACATCTGTAACTTCACCAAGAATAATCGCCTTAGCAAGGTTAAGTACTACGTCATTATATCCTACTTCGTGATGCTGTTCCAGGAAAATCCATGTGTTTTCCGGAAAAAGAGCTGTTGAAGTATCAACCATATTATCGGGTGAAATGTGATTATGTTCAGGATTATCACAGTATGTATTTTTCTCATACTCGATATCGTCAAGTGTATTTTTGCCGGGAGCACCCGTTGCACCGAGTGAAGCAGAGCTGAGGTTGACGATACCGTCGGAACTTACTGTTTCGGCAGAAGCAACAATATTAAAATAAGTATACATCTGCTCGCCAAGATCAAGGTTTGCGCAAGCAATTGAGTTAACGCGAACACCGTCTGCTGCAGCATCAAGAAGATTCTGCTTCAGGTTGAGTCGAGCTTGCTGGAAAGCATCTGTTCTCGCTTTAAGCGCAGGCTTATCCGAAAGATATCTTTCGGCAAGTTCATCATACCTGTATGAAGGAAGCATAGCCCAGAACTGAGGACAGTTGAGCATAAGTGTATCGAGTATTGCGCTCATCGCACCGGAAAGAAGACCATCAACAGCTGCCCTGGGGAACAGATGCAACAAGGTGCTGATCAAGTAGCCGATGGTAGGCTCACCTTCTGACTCCACAAAAATGTTGGCAAGGAACTGGTGATAGAGATACTCATCATCAAGTCTCCACTCTCTTGCATAGAAATCAGCAACGATATCAGTACCGTCAAGGCAAGCAACTGCATTTACAATTTGATCAATATTATCGTGTCCGTATTTTTCAAGATACGCAGTAAGAATTGTGCCGCCAAGACTTACAGGAAGAAGCGTTACCTTGTCGTGACCCGTCTGTTCTTTAACCATATCGATATATTCATCAAGATCATCAGCAGAATCCATAGGATCACCGACAAGATTGAAAGTGAAGAAATAAACGTGATCTTCGCCAATCTCATCAACAAGCGGCTTCATCGGAACCATACGGTAGGTCCACTCAATCTCTTCCTCTGTCATCTTTTCGAGAGAATAGTTCCAACGCTGTGTTTTAAGATTTTCAACGTGATTACCGTTTTCGTCACATCGCTGATACTTGAAAATTTCGCTAACCAACTCATAAGCCACCTTGTCCAGAGCAAAATTAGTCTGAAGGGCAAGTGAAGCAAGCACACAAGAAAGCGCTTTGAATATTGCAGTGTTAGACAAAGCAGCCTCATTAAGGATAAGAAGCGTACTTCCTATATGAGTATCACCGGACATAACAGGCTGGTCATTTTCGTCATAAAGATATGTCGGCGAATGGTTGATACCCGGCAGAACAATTACCGGTGAATGCTCACACTCACCTTCGCAGTCCGTTTCTGTTTCAGCAGATGCACCAACTGTGCCCATACCTACAAGCAAAGCAGCACATAGCACAGCAGCAACAACTCGTTTGATTGAACGTTTCAAACCAAACACTCTCCTTACTTCATTATTATTTTTACATTTTAACATATTAAATCGGTAAATTCAATAATTTTACAATTTTGCTATGTAATATTTTGCGCGTTTATTTTAGTTAAAATACCGAAAGAATAAGGGCTTTGATTGAAGACCGTAGCAGTTTTCAGCAACAACCTCGCAATACTCTTCAGAAATCAAAGATTTATCAATTTTTATCCTAATTTTCTTCTCGGGTTCAGCTCTGAAATATCCGGAGAGTTGTCTTGCTATCTGACGGCGCTCGCCTTTGGTATCAACAGCAAAGATGCGGTAGATAAACACCGGCATACCGTCTGTTGACTCAGCAGCATCAAAAACCAGCTTATTTCCTATAAGTTTAACTGTTGCATTATCAGCAAACCTCGGTGCATTTGATTTCA
>JAFOBC010000002.1 GCA_017382015.1 Clostridia bacterium | reverse complement strand
CTTCTCTACAGAGTTGCCGATAACAACACGCTCAATGTTTGTGCAGTAAGCAAATGCCTGGAAACCGACCTCTTTGACTGTGTCGGGGATACGGATACCTGTTACGTTTGCACAGCAGTAGAATGCATATGCATCAAGCTTTGTAACAGTCTTGCCGTCGAGCTCTGAGGGAATCTTTGCTTCGCCGTCAAAAGCCTCAGCTGTGTAATCGTAGATGATTGCGATTCCGCCTTCAGCAAGCTCTCTGTAGAGGTATTTGCTGTCATCCTTGGATACTACATAGTTGCGGCCGTTAACGTATTTCCATGTTTTGCCGTCGCCGTCTGTGTATGTGTTTTCTTCGCCGGACCACTTCTTAGCTTCTGTGGCTGTATCGATATCGTGCTGGTTGATTGCGTATGCTGATCCGTTGGGGAGTATTTGTTCTGTTTTTTCACCTTCGGCTGCAATTGCGGGGATGGTAAGGCACATCATTGTAGCAATTACAAGCAAGATGGAAATAATCTTTTTTGTTGTGTTCACTGTTATTTCCTCCGTTTAACTCATTTTCTATATAGGTTAATAATTATGCTTCGGGTACAGGCTCTTCCTCAACGGGAGGCTTGATGCCGATCTTTTCAACGAATGCGAGAAGATCTTCGTCGCCGATCATAACGAATACGTCGTAAAGAACAAGCTCACCGATGATAACGAGAGGAAGGATACCTGCAAGTGCTACAAGAAGACCGCTGACCATACCGAAGAAGTCCATGATTTCTGTGAAGAAATCCTTTGTGGGGTTGATGAATTCTTCTTCCATTTCGGTAAGACGCTCGAACGGCTCGAGAGCTTCCATTGCCTTTACAAGAGCAGTTGTTTTCTCATCGATGCTGCCCTGGTTGTCAGCGAATGATGTGTACTGAGTTCTGTCGAGAGCAATTGCTGCGTCACGCTGCTTGACGAAGTAGTCCCAAGCATCCTGTGCGCCGGCCATTTCTTCTTCTGTGTAGAAGTTGTCAGCCGTGTATGTGTTTGCCTTTTCGATAGCTGCATCAAGTGCTGAGAAATCGGATTTGATAGACTCTGCTCTTGCAAAGATTGCCTGGAGCTGTGCTGTTGCTGCGTCAATTTCAGCCTGATGTGTGATATCAAGGTTAAGAGCAACGTAGTTGTTTTCTGCTACAAGTGCATTAGCTTCAGCGATAAGCTCTACTGCATTTGAATATCTTGTGGGAGAAAGGTTTCTGATCTGGCTGAGAACGGATGACCAAGCAGCTGTGCTTGCTCTCATAAGGGGAACGCGTGAGATGATATCTTCGATTTCTGCAGTAGCTGCATCAACCTCATCCTGCTTGTCAATTGTGAGTGTGCTTATAGGAGTGATATTCTTGCCGTCTTCGTAGTCACGAAGCGTCATGTAAATAAGATTTTCGAAGTTATCGCCAATCTCGTTTGCCTGAGCATTGAGGTTGTAGAGCTTAGCTGTAAGTGTATCTGTGATCTGTACAGGCTCGTTAGCGTAGATAACTCTGAGCTGCTCGAGTGCCTTGAGATAAGCCTCTGTGTCAGCGGGCTTGTACTTGAGGTTTGCGATAGCATCAAGGATAGCTGCTGTAGCTGCATCAACCTTATCCTGCTCGAGCTTTGTGCAAGCTCTTACGTCAACTGCAAGTGCTGCATCGAGGTCTGATGTTTCGCAGAGGTCTCTGTTAACCTCAGCTGCCTGAGCGACTGCTGCATCATAAGCTGTGAAGTCAGCGGGCTGAGCCTTGATACCTGTGAGTGAAAGCTCTGCAACAGAACCTGCAGGGATTGTGTATGCGCCGTCAACTGCTGTGAGAGCTTCTGTGCCGAGTGCAACTGCAAGCTCTTCTACAACGAAGTTTTCTGTGTCAACAACTACCTTGAAGGATGTTGCGGATGTTGTTGTGTAGTATGTAACGGGCTTGTCGTTTACTGTGTAGCTTACACCGTCAACAACGGGGAACTGAGCAAAGCTGCCTGCCTTGAGAGTGATAACTGCACGGTAGCCTGTTGCTGTTTTGGATGTACCGCTTGCATTTGAAGCAACACCATTTTTAACAATTGCAACAACAGCGTCAGTTGCAGTGTTAGCTCTTGCGCTTGCAAGGTAGTAATTTGTATTTGTTGTTGTGCCGGCAAGGGTAGCTTTGCCGAGAGAAGCTGCCATTGCAGCATCGGGAAGCACTACGTTAGCTGAAAGTGTAGCGCCTGTAACCTTTGTCTTAGCTGTTGCATCCCAGTAATCGTAAGTGATTGTTGTGGGGGTGATAGCTGCCTTCTCAGCATCGGAGAATGCGTTGTAGAAGTCAGTGTTGAGTGTTTTGTAAAGAGTGCTTGTTGCAAAGTTCATAGGAGCAGCTGTGTTGAAAGCTGCCTTTGCAAGAACGTCTGTTGTGATGATGACAAGGTCGCCGTCATCTTCCTTTGTTATGACGTCCCAAGAGAGACCGCCGAAGAAAATTGTTTCTTTTGCATCTTCTGCTGCAAAAGAGAAGGGGATTGCCGTAAGCACCATAACTACTGTAAGCACAGCAGCGATAAGACGCTTAACTGATTTGGATGTCTGCATTTTTTGTTCCTCCCAGAAAGATTTTAGGAATTTTTGCAAATGTTATTATATCATATAAGAACTTATTTGTCCCTATGTAATATCTACCAAAAAATCGCCTTGAAAAATGTTTCTATTATATAAAAATTTGTAAATTCAGCTTATTTAAAATCTCCAGCAGTAAAATTGCGGTAACAGCCGTTGAGAATGTTTTCCCACCATTGTTTGTTGTCAATATACCACTGAATTGTCATTTTGATGCCGTCATTAAACATCGTCTGTGGTTCCCAACCAAGCTCATTACTGATTTTTGTCGGGTCGATTGCATAGCGTCTGTCGTGACCGGGACGATCTTTTACGTATGTGATGAGGTCGTCGGTTTTGCCGAGAGCTGAGATGATTGTTTTTACAACCTCGATGTTTGCTTTTTCGTTGTGACCGCCGATGTTATATACTTCGCCGATTTTGCCGTTGTCGAGTATCATCGCAATTGCGCGGCAGTGATCCTCAACGTAAAGCCAATCGCGTACGTTGAGACCTTCGCCGTAAACCGGCAGAGGCTTGTCGTGTGTTGCGTTGGCAATCATAAGCGGAATCAGCTTTTCGGGGAACTGATACGGGCCGTAGTTGT
>JAFOBC010000371.1 GCA_017382015.1 Clostridia bacterium | reverse complement strand
GTTCGCCTGCAAAGAATTTGGATTGCACGGCTGATTTCATTATCTCTGCCTATGATTCTGTCTATCTTGCCATTCCTAGCCTTAGCGGTAAGGTCAGTGCAGTAAAGAGAAAGATACTTTCTTTTGTTTTTTTCCGGTTTCTTCTTTTTTTTGCCAAAAATGCCTTTCTTTTCTTCGGATCCTTCCGGAATATCACCCTCTTCGGCATCTTCAACCTCAGGAGAAGAGTCCGTATTACCGAAAATATTCTGCATAAAAGGAAGTGACGGAGCGCCGCCGTTTTCAAACGAACCTTCGTCTAAGCCCTGCATAGCAGCATCCATCTGTTCAGTTACTGCATCAACATCATCTTCGGTGATGCCCATGCTTTCCATCATCTGCTTAATAGGTCCCAGATTCATTTCCATAGCGCATTTAAGGCAAAGTCCTTCCGGTGTAGACTGTCCGTTTTCAACACGCTGAATGAAAATTACCGCAGGACGCTGTTTACATTTGCTGCAGATCATTTTTTTCATTATCTATTTACTCCTAAAATCTTACAAATTATTTCTTTGAGAACTTTTCCTTACACTGTCTTGCAACGTCGGGTATGTAAGAAACAAATGCCACCAAGGTGAGAATTGCAGAAATCACTACAAGAACAACACAAGCAACACCGGGAAGAGTGAAGAAGCTTGAGAAAACACCCACTTCGGGACCAAAAAGGAAGAGAACTACCATAACGCCATAGAAAACAAAAGTTGCAACTTTTCCGTAAATTTCTGCAGCCGAAGGAATCATACCGAGAGAAAGCATAATAATTGCGCCGACAACAAATATTGCTTCCTTAACAAGGAAAATAAGGAACACCCAGCTAAAAGTCTTCATAGTTGCATCACTACATTCGTTAAACTCAAGGAAAAGAAGGATTGCAAGCGTAATCTGAGTAAGCTTGTCAGCAAGCGGGTCAAGAAGCTTACCAAGGTCACTTATCTGATTGAACTTACGTGCTATCTTACCGTCAACAAAATCAGTAAGGCCGGAAATAACTACAATAATAAGAGCCCAGACCAGATGACCTTCGCGGAAAAGAACACCGAAAACAGGAATAAGAAGAATTCTGACAAATGAAATAAAGTTATGAATTGTTTTCCAGTTTGAAAGATAGCGGTTAATCATACTTTTGTCCATAATTTTACACTCCTAAAAAATAATTACTTGGAATTATTTTGCAATAAATCCACTAAATTAACATCTCTTATAATACCACAAATACTAGAAAATTCAATAGCCTGATATACAGGCCCGTCATTTTGAATAACGGCGGCATATAAATTAAGCAATGACGCCACCACAATAACAATCATGATACCCTTTACCAAACCTAATACAGCACCCATAAGTCTATTCAATTTTTTGAGCACCGAAACATTAAAGATACGATTAATAATATTTGCAAGTATACCCGAAATTAAGCGAAATACGATATAAAGCAAGAGATAACAAACAACCTTAAGCAAAATCAAAGCCGCAGGTCGCACCACATGCTCCGATATCATCATAGCCGTATCTTCTGTTGAAAGATTCATCAAGGAAATATCTTTTACAAAACCCTTGATATCAACACCAAGCGCATCAGCCTGATCGATTATAACATCCGGAAATGAATCGACGGCAGACTGAATAACATTAATACTGCTCACATTATCGGCAATGCTGTTGATTTTATCTTCAATAACACTTGTTACTATGTGTTGAATAACATTATCATAGCAAAACTCAGCAACTGACACACACAAAGCAGATGCTGCAACAAACGATACAACAACGCAAGCAAGAGATAAAACAGATTTTATAAAACCCTTTTTCATAGAAATGATAACCGTTACAATAACAATTATCATCAATACAAAATCAACCAATAATGGTACTAAACCATCGTTTGATATTATTGACACAAAAAACCTCCTTATATTATTTCCTGACATCAATCTGAACAACAGTTCCAAAGCACAGCGCATAGCAATATTTGCCGTTTACGGCAATATCCTGAACAGGAGATTCAAGTTGAGTTTCACCCAACAGCTTGCCACGCTTATTATATGTTCTGACCACATTATCTGAATCGACGATACAAACCGTACTGCCGTCAAAATCAATGCACTCGATTTTACAGTCTATCTCCAAACTGAACAGCTCTTTGCCCTTGTCGTTAAACAACGCGACAGCACCTGAGTCAATACTGCCATATTTTGAAAGTACAATAGCAAAATTACCGTTGATATCAGAATCGAATCTGGAAATTGTATTATAACCGAAGTTATTCTTTTCAACCTCTTCATTATTTCTGATAACAGTATATGTATTCTCGCTTACAACAACAACTGAATTGTTGCTGCTGTAAAATACTGTGTTCAGTGACTCACCCTCAAAATCAAATGTGGCAACAACTTCTTCTTTATTAAGATCGAGAATATAAAGCTTTGAATACAAAAATGCCTCTTTTGAGCCGATACCAATGAGCGCAATATATTTACTGTTTGGCGAAACTGACAAACCGATAATATATTCATCAGAACATTTGAAATCAAACGTCTTTGAAAAACCCGCATCATAAACACTGACAATACTTGCCGCGCCATCAGCTTTGGTTGAAAAAGCATATACGCCATTTTTAGCAAGAGTACATGCATAAGTTTCGCTTTGAAGTTCCGACTCGAATATCGTTTCAGTACGATTAACAATCATATAGCGGCCCGTAACTCTGTCACAAACAAGCATGCGTCCATTTGCAACACAGGTCATAGGCTTTGAATAAGAATGCATATATGCAGCTGTTTTTTTAGCCGTATTATTAAACAAAGCGATCTCATCGTTCTGTACACCTACAAGCGTATCACCAATCATCAGCATATCAGTAACGCTGCCGGAACCTACATCGAGAGGATATCCGTCACCGGTCTCTGAATTTATAATACCATCTTTAATATAGTCAATTATCTTAGAAAAAGTTACGTTGCCGAAAGCATTAGCAGCAATGAACAACAGCGAAATTGAGACAACAACAATTAACGAAATAATAAAAGCGGTTGAAATTTTATGTATTGTTTTTTGCTTTTTGGCCTTGCGGGCTTGTTCAAGCTTTTGTCTTTTCTCTTTTTCCTTAGCTGATTGTGCAGCACGTTCTCGCATTCGACGTTCTTCTTCGTCTGTAAATTCATATCTGTTTGAATTATCAGCCAACATTATCACTTCCTTTGTAGAATACTTTGTTTAAATATAACCCTTGCGGCGGTGCCGTGATACCCGAGCGTGAACGGTCAAGCGAACTGATTACAGAAGGAATTTCATCTGCTTTAATCTTACCTAAAACAACATCAGTTAAAGTGCCGACCATTATACGAACCATATTGTAAAGAAATCCGTCTGCGCTGACGGTCATTTTAACCGTATCCTCTTCACGAGTTACCGAAAAATAAGTCACGGTACGCACAGTAGACTGGACACTGCTTCCGGCTGAACAGAATGCTTTGAAATCATGTGTACCGCAATATGCCTGTGCACAATCATTAAGCAAATCAACATCAATATACTTGTTAAACTGCCAACATCTGCCGAATGTAAAAGGATCAGGTAAGGGCGAATTACGAATAATATAAACATATTCTTTGCCGATACAATCGTACCTTGCATGAAAATCATACTCAACTTCACAACATGATACGGCGCAGATATCGGGTGGCAGATAAGCATTAAGCCCCCTTACAACAACGTCACAAGGAAGTTTGCTTTCAGTGCGGATGTTACAGCAATACATATTTGCATGTACCCCCGCATCCGTTCTGCTGCAGCCGATTATGTTCTCCCGCACACAAAACAGCTTTTCAATAGCATCTTGCAAAGTCTGCTGAACCGAAGGTGCGTTATTTTGCACTTGCCAGCCACTGTAAGCAGTACCGAGATATTTAATTGTAAGAAGTAAATTTCTCAAAGTAATCCCAGCCTGAAGTCAAATTAAATGAGTAAAATAGCAGTTCAAAAGTATAACACCTGCAACTATAGCCGCCATCGCCAATGAAAACAGCACGTCCAACCACGAAAACTTCATCTGCTTCATTCTTGTTCTGTTATTGCCGCCTGTATAGCATCTGCACTCCATCGCGAAAGCGAGCTCATATGCTCTTCTGAATGAAGAGACAAAAAGCGGCACAAGAATCGGCACAAGAGCCTTTGCACGCTGAGCAATATTTCCGCTTTCAAGATCCGCTCCCCTCGCCTTCTGAGCGTTCATAATCTTCTCAATTTCTTCCATAAGCGTAGGAATAAATCTGAGAGCAAGTGTCATCATCATAGCAAGCGTATGAACCTGAATTTTAAATATTTTAAGCGGCGACAGCAACCTCTCAATTGCATCGGTAAGCATTGTCGGTGTGGTTGTAAAAGTCATAAGTGAACTGCCGATAATAAGTGAAGCAATCCTGATTGCCATAAACGCAGCAGTTAATAAGCCTTTATCGGTTACTTTTATGAATGTACCCGGAAGCAACGGAGCACCATCGGTAACATAAAACAAATTAATAACAGCCGTAATCAGAACAATAAAGAGAACCGCACGCAAACTCTTAATCAGAAGCTTGAACGGTACACCTGAAATCAGCATTCCTACAAATAAGAATCCGCCCATCAAGCCTAGTGCCCAGAAATTTTTGCAAAAGAAAATCAGCAGTATAAAGGTCATTGTCAGGACAATTTTTATACGCGGATCCATCTTGTGAATCAAAGACTTACCGGGATAGTACTGACCTATAGTAATACCTTTCATCAGCAATCACCTCCGTTAAGGAGTGAGAGCAACCGTCTGCAGCCTTCATCCACGGTATAGACATTAGTGCTCACATCAAAGCCTTCTGCAGCAATGCCGAGGAAGATTTTTGTAATCTGAGGAACATCAAGACCCATTTTCTCAAGTTCATCAGCTCGTGAAAAAACATTATCAACCGTATCGTACATTGCAACCTGAGATTTGTTCATAACCAGAATTTTAGTTGCAATACTTGCGACATCCTCCATACTGTGAGATACAAGAAGGACTGTACTTCCGGTCTTATTTTTGTAGTCGACAATCATATTGAGTATTTCTTTTCTGCCTTCAGGGTCCAAACCGGCTGTAGGCTCGTCAAGAATAAGAATTTTTGGATTCATCGCCATAACACCGGCAATGGCGGCGCGTCTCTTTTCGCCGCCTGATAAATCAAAAGGAGATTTATCGAGCAGTTCGGGTTTCAAACCAACGTACTCAGCCGCCGTTCGAACGCTAGAATCGATATGCTCATCAGAAACACCCATGTTTTTAGGACCAAAAGCAATATCTTTATAAACAGTTTCTTCAAACAACTGATACTCAGGATACTGAAAACAAAGGCCGACTTTAAATCGTACTTCTCGTATTTTTTTCTTGTTTGCCCATATATCCTCACCGTCAATAATAACATTGCCTTGCGTCGGTTTGAGCAAACCGTTGAGATGCTGGATAAGTGTGCTTTTACCTGAGCCAGTGTGGCCGATAATACCAACCAACTCACCGCTTTCAATATCCAGATTTATATCTTTGATGGCACTCACACACAGCGGCGTTCCCGCACTGTATGTATGAGTGACATTTTTAAGTGAAATAATAGGCATTACTTACTCCTTAAAAGTTTGCAAACAGCTTTGATACATTCGTGTTCGTTAAGCAAGTTTGTCGGTATATCAAAACCCATACCGGCCAACTTCTGTGCAAGCTGTGTTGCCTGAGGCACATCAAGTCCTGCTTCAATAAGCTTATCAGTCTGAGAAAAGACCTCTCTGGGTGTTCCGTCAAGCAAAATACAGCCGCTGTCAATAACAACAACTCTGTCGGCAAGAACTGCTTCATCCATAAAATGAGTAACAAGCACAACTGTAATACCCATTTCTCTGTTAAGCTTACGGATTGTTGCCATAACATCTTTTCTGCCGTTAGGATCAAGCATTGCCGTAGGTTCATCAAGAACAATACATCTGGTCTGCATAGCTATAACACCAGCGATGGCAACACGCTGCTTCTGACCACCTGAAAGCTTATGGGGTTCGCTGGTACGATATTCGTACATGTTAACCGCCTTAAGAGCATCATCAACGCGTCTTCGGATTTCTTCAGGCGGAACACCTAAGTTCTCAGGCCCGAAAGCTACATCATCCTCAACAATTGTTGCAACAATCTGATTGTCAGGATTCTGAAAAACCATACCTACAGTTTTACGTATTTCATCAGTCAGTTTTTCATCTGCAGTATCCATTCCGTCAACAATTACCCTACCGCTTTCAGGAATATTTATTGCATTTGTAAGCTTTGCAAGAGTAGATTTACCGGAACCGTTATGACCAAGAACAGCAACAAAACTGCCTTGTTCTATTCCAAAAGTAACTTTATTGACCGCAAGAGGTAAAGTAACACCTTCCTCGTCAGATTCATAACGGAAGCTTACATTTTCAAATTCAATTATATTTCCCATATCTGTTAATCCTGTTTAGTCCAAATTGCAGTAGCGCCGCAAGGTAGCGGCATACCGGAAAGAGTCGACGGCAGACCTAGCTCCTGACCGGAAACCTTTCCGCCGTGACCGGGTACAATAACAGAGCCGAGTATGTATTCCATAACAGACGGCGAAAGACCCGTTGTGTACGAGTTTATGAGCATAGCAACAGCATCATCAGAAAGAATCTGCTCACAAAGAGAAACAAAGTCATAAACTTCGTCCTCTAGCTTCCACACCTCACCGCCGGGACCTCTGCCGTATGAAGGCGGATCCATGATGATTATGTCATATTTATTACCTCTGCGGATTTCACGCTGAACAAACTTGATACAATCATCTACAAGCCAGCGAACCTTGCCGTCAAGAACACCGCTTGAGGCAGCATTTTCTTTAGCCCATTGCACCATACCCTTTGATGCGTCAACGTGTGTAACCTGTGCACCGCTTTTAAGAGCGGCGACCGTAGCACCACCGGTGTATGCAAAAAGATTCAATACCTTAAGAGGTCTGCCGGCGCTCTCTATCATTGAGCGCACAAGATCCCAGTTTGTAGCCTGCTCCGGAAAAAGACCCGTGTGTTTAAAACCCATCGTTTTGATATTGAATGTGAGATCACCGTAGGAAATCTCCCATCTGTCAGGAAGCTTACCTAGTATCTCCCATCTGCCGCCACCTGTCTGCGAACGGTTATATCGTGCATTTGCTTTGCGCCATAGCGGATGGCGTCTGCCTGTTTTCCAAATAACCTGAGGATCGGGACGAATTAATATGACATCGCCCCAACGCTCAAGACGCTCACCATCAGTGCAATCAAGCAATTCGTAATCTTTCCAACCATCTGATATTCTCATAATACTTCCTCTGTGACGTTAAATTAGTCGTTCTTTTATGACAAGTGCCAATTCCTGAGCGATACGATTGATAACGGCTTCATCTTTGCCCTCAACCATAACACGGATTAACGGCTCTGTGCCGGAAACACGAACAAGCACTCTGCCTTTTCCGTTAAGCTCAGCTTCTGCACTGGCAATAGCTCTTTTTATTTCTTCATCGTTCCGGTATCGTGCTTTTCCGATATTCGATACGCGTACGTTATGCATCACCTGTGGATAAACGTCTATCTCGGCAGCCAATTCGCTTAACTTTTTACCGCTTTGTTTAATCACTCTTAAAAGCTGAATTGCCGTCAACTGACCATCACCGGTAGTCGCGTAGTCAAGAAATATAACGTGGCCGGACTGTTCGCCTCCAATTGAAAATCCGCCTTCAAGCATTCTTTCAAGAACATATCTGTCACCAACTGCAGTTGTCTCGACAACAATTCCGTTGTTACGGCAATAATCGTGAAATCCCATATTGGACATAACGGTAACAACAGCTGTATTCTCGGCAAGTTTGCCCTGTTGCTTAAAATGTTTAGCGCAAATAGCAACTATTTTATCACCGTCAACCGTATCACCGTTTTCATCTACGGCAATAAGTCTGTCGGCGTCACCATCAAAAGCAAATCCGACTACGCAGTTTTTGTCCTTCACAAATTTCTGAAGTGATTCAACGCAAGTAGAGCCGCAATTGCGATTGATATTTATACCGTTAGGTACCGAAGACAGCACCTCAAAATCGGCACCAAGCTCCGTAAAGAGTTCCGGTGCCGTATATGAAGCCGAGCCGTTTGCACAGTCAAGTGCTATCTTGATACCTGAAAAGTCTTCATCAACTGTTGTCAGAAGATGTTCAACATAATCAAATTTAGGCGTATCTGATGAACGTATCCGCCCTACTTCTCCGCCGATTTTTATATCCGAAACAATTGTTCCGTCGAGTATTATCGATTCAATTTTATCTTCAAGTTCATCCGGCAACTTATAGCCGTCTGACTGAAACACTTTAATTCCGTTGTATTCACAAGGATTGTGCGACGCAGAAACCATCACACCTGCATCATAGCCATATTGTTTTACCAACAATGCAACTGCAGGTGTCGGTAAAACACCAAGTAATAATACATCTGCTCCTACCGAACAGAGCCCTGCCGAAATAGCAGATTGAAGCATCTGGGAAGAAATTCGGGTATCCGTGCCTATCAAAACCTTAGGACGCTTGCACTTGTCGTCAGTAAGTACCATCGCTACCGCACGTCCAATCTGCATAGCAAGCTCGCAAGTAAGCTCTACATTAGCAATTCCCCTGATACCATCTGTGCCAAATAATCTGCCCACACTAAATCATTCCTTTAAAACAGTGTTTGTTGACCCTCAGTCGGAATACCAAGATGGGCATATCCGGCAGGAGTAACCATTCTTCCTCGCGGTGTACGGCTGAGAAAGCCGATTTGCATAAGATAAGGCTCATATACATCTTCTATCGTAACTGCTTCTTCTCCGATTGCAGCAGCAATCGTTTCAAGTCCTACAGGACCACCCTTGTAAAATTTTATAATTGATGAAAGCAAAAGTCTGTCAATATTATCAAGTCCAAGCTCATCAATTTCCATTCTGTTAAGTGCAAGTTGAGCACTTTCAAGGTCGATAGTACCTTTACCCAACACCTGAGCAAAATCCCTTGCTCGCTTAAGAAGACGGTTAGCAATACGCGGTGTACCTCTGGATCTTGAAGCAATCTCCAAAGCACCGTCTTCATCAATACCGATATTGAGTATGCCCGCGGAACGCTTTACTATACCGGCAAGCTCTTCAGGAGTATACAGTTCCAATCTAAAAATTACGCCGAATCTGTCACGAAGCGGAGCGCTGAGCTGACCTGCTCTGGTTGTAGCACCAATGAGCGTAAAACGCTTTAAATCAAGTCTGATTGATCTGGCGGAGGGTCCTTTGCCGATTATTATGTCAAGAGCATTATCCTCCATAGCGGGATAAAGCACCTCTTCAACAGCACGTGAAAGGCGATGAATTTCATCAACAAAAAGAACATCACCCTCGTTGAGATTTGTGAGAAGAGCTGCAAGGTCACCGGGTTTTTCAATAGCCGGGCCCGAAGTTACACGAAAGTTAACACCCATTTCGTTGGCAATAATTCCGGCAAGAGTTGTTTTGCCGAGACCGGGAGGGCCGTATAACAAAACGTGATCAAGCGGTTCGCATCTGGTTTTTGCCGCCTCAATATATATGCGCAGATTCTCCTTAACCTTTTCCTGACCTATGTAGTCATCGATATGTTGAGGTCTGAGAGAAATTTCAATATCATTATCTTCGGGTGTATATCCCGATGCAACTATACGATTTTCAAAATCCATTTCATCCATCATATTACACACCTCAATTAAAAGTTACCTGAAAGTCCGAGAAGAGCCTGCTTAATCATATCATCAAGAGAAAGATTTTTATCAAGCTTGCCAATTGCCAGACTCGCTTCAGAACGTGTGAAGCCAAGAGAAATAAGGGCATCAACGGCATCCTTTTCGGTGTTACTTGCTATGTTTGGGACAACGTCACCAAGTTCAACAGCGGAAACACCGGAAGAGAAAGGAGCAAGCTTATCCTTCAGCTCAACAATAATGCGCTGAGCAATCTTGGGGCCGATACCTTGAGCGGCAGTGATAGCCTTTACATCACCGCTTGCGACAGCCTGAGAAAGCTTATCAGGAGTAAGACGAGAAAGAATTGCAATACCTGCCTTGGGGCCAACACCAGAAACACCGATAAGTATTTTGAAGCAATCAAGTTCAGCAACATCCGCAAAGCCAAATAAATCAAGAGCATCCTCACGAACACTAAGGTAAGTATAAAGCGTAGCAGTTTCACCCACAGAGCCTATCTTGCAAAGAGTATTAAAGCTTGTAAAACAGCGAAAAGCCACACCGGAGCAGCTTATCGCGACACTTGATTCATCGGTATATATAACTGAACCCGTCAATGAATAGAACATAACTTAACCTCCGTTAACTTTTATCTTGCCGAGCATTGAGCCCGCAGAATGTGCATGACATATTGCAAGCGCAAGCGCATCAGCAGTATCGTCAGGCTTAGGTACAGCTTTGAGATTAAGCATAAGACGCGTCATCTCCTGAACCTGTTTTTTTTCTGCCCTGCCGTAACCTACCACACTTTGCTTTACCTGCAAAGGGGTATACTCAGCAATATCAAGTCCGCCCTGCGCTGCCGCAAGTACAATAACTCCTCTCGCCTGAGCAACATCGATAGCGGTAGTAGTGTTAGTGTTAAAGAACAGCTTTTCTATAGACATAGCATCTGGATTGTAAGTTGAAATAAGCTGGGACATTCCCGTATAAATTGAGGACAAACGCTGAGCAAACGGCGTATGAGCTTTTGTAGTAATGGCGCCGTAATCAACAACAGAAAAATGATTTGAACTGTAATCAATTATTCCGTATCCCACTATTGCATAACCCGGATCAATACCCAATATCCTCATAATGCTACTCCAAAAATAAATTATCAATTAATTATACATAATAATTATTATAATGTAAAGTGTTTTGGGTCATTTATCGACAAAATAAAGCGAATTAACGAACTCGGAAAAAACAGGAGCACAGTCATTAGCGCCTGAAACACCGTTTTCGGACATAATAACCAGTACATATTCCGTATCTTTATACTCAAAAAATCCGGCAAACCAGGTAACCAAACGTTCTTTGCCGTCGTCATATTCACCCGTTTGTGCAGTTGCTGTTTTTCCGGCTACCGCACAGACATTTACTTTGGCATTTTTTCCTGTACCTTTACTTACTGCAAGTTCTAGATAGCTGCGTAACTTAGCTGCGGTTTTCGAAGAGAAAGCGCGATACGAAGATGTCACAACGTGATTATCAATAAATCTTCCGTTTTCATCACAAAAACCCTCGACGAGATACGGTTTTTCATACATACCGTCGTTTGCAATTGCACAGTAAAGTGTTGCTATCTGGAGAGGTGTAGCGGTCAGAGAACCCTGACCAAACGAAAAATTGGCTAATGAAGCAAAAGAATCCAACTCATTATACTCAGGCAGATTTCCACTATATGAAGTTAATTCTTCTGCAATTTCGTTACAGCTTCCGAACCCTAAGTTTTCAGCGGTTTCAAGCACTTTTATTACTTCGATTTTGTTAATCAAATTGACAAAATAACAGTTGCATGAGTAAGCAAGTGCTGTCGACATATCAACCTCGCCGTGAGCTTTTGTACATCTGAATACACTTGAGTTATTACTGATACTGCCTGTACAATTATATGAGATTTTCGGATTTACACCTTGCTCAAGTGCAGAAGCTGCGATCAATGACTTAAATACCGAACCTACCGGATACGATCCTAACGCTCTGTTAAAAAGCGGCGATTTCGAATCATTCAGATAATGCTGAACATTTGCAGGATCAAAACCAGGTCTGCTAACACAGGCTCTTATAGCACCGGTTTGTGCATCAACCAGCACAGCGGCACCGCACTCAATCGCCGAGCAATCAATTATACTTTCAATAGATTGCTGCATACTTTTATCAATCGTCAACACAACTCCGCCATTGCTGTTATAGTTATTATCAACCCTGACAATTTGAGAGCCGTCCATAACATTACCGATTCCGTCAGTAAAAAAACGAGCGCAGATAGTACCGCTATGAGATTTCAGTAATTCATTATATGATTTTTCAACTCCGTATACCCCATCATTATCAGCATTTACATAACCGATTATATGCGCAGCTGTCTGACCAGCATTATACCGTCTGTATATTCGCTCACACAAAACATCTTTGCATTCGATAGGAGTATCCGAACCAATAACAATCGGATTACCATTACTCAGTTGCTCAACTGCATTAATATAGCAATCAATCGATACACTACCTTTCAAGCTGGTTATTGCCGTTATGCTGGGTTTTGCTGCATAAGCATAATAATAATTTTCAGCAACAAGCCGTTCAAGGTTTTTGTCAAGCACCAGTCCCCGACTCTCCCCAAGTATCAAGGATTTTGAAGTATGTGTATCAATAACTGAAGTACTGCTGTCCATAATAATCAGACCTATTCTTACGGCGGATATTACTATCGAGCCCATAATAATACAAAAAATAATTATGCCTCTTAAAGCCGACAAAGAACAAACATTATTCTTTTCATTCTTCAAAAAAATCATCCTCCGTCAGGTTATTATTGACCGCAGGCATAAAAAAATACCGATGCGAAAGCATCGGTATTTATACGTATTGTTAATTTATTTAGTGATCTTATGGAAAGCTTTCTTACCCTTTTTGACAATTAC
>JAFOBC010000370.1 GCA_017382015.1 Clostridia bacterium | reverse complement strand
TTTCAGTTTCCGTCGGTCAGAAAGTATCACGCGGTCAGGCAATCGGCCGTGTCGGCAACACGGGTAACAGTTCGGGTGCTCACCTCCACTTTGAGGTTATAGTAAACGGCAACACCGTAAATCCCCTGCCCTATATCAAATCATAGTAAAAAGCGATGCAGTTTTTAAAACCGCATCGCTTTTCTTTTTAGGTTACCGCTTTATAAATCGCATACGCATCAACCTGCAAGGGATAAGTTTCCATAATTCTGCCGTCGTAAACCACGAGAATGTAATCGCCCTCTTTAAGGTTAAGTGAATCCACATCGGGTGCGTAAGAAAGCAAGGTGCCAAGCCGCACGTAAGCGAGAGAGCCCTCAGGGATTCCGTCATCGTTATAGCCGACTTCCACGAGAATCGAGCCGTCATTTATCTCTTTGATTTTTCCGCTAAAACTCAGCTCTGCCTCGGGGCTTATATCAGCCGTAACGCCGTTGACGTCATCCGCTTTTACGGTTGTTATGTTCACACCGAAATGCTGTTTTGCTTTCTGAAGGCAGATTTCGCTGAGATTCTGTCCTTCATAATCAAACGCAAGCTTGTTCAGAATCTTACTTTCTTCAGAATTGTCACCTTTTACGGGTACGTAATATTCAAGCTGAGAATACGTGCCGTTTTTATTCTTTGCAAGTGTTAAAACAGCTGCTTCGGCAACCGCACCTTCCACCTCAGGCACATTGCCCGAAAACGAATAGCTCTCATAGCAGGTAAGCAGATACAGCTTGATTTTTTCACCGTGAGTTTTGTCGGTTACAGTTTCCGATTTCAGAATTTCAAAAGCAGCACAGCTGAAATCCCCCTCATACACCATAGGAGAATTTTTACGTATAATTGCCGACTCAATTACATTACAGAGCGTAACCTTATCCGTTACGGTAACTGCCGTGGTTGTGTGCTCCTTCGTCGGACTGTCAGCATTAAATTCTACACCGAAATACTCGCTCGCCTTGCGCTGACATATTCTGTTAAGCGACTCAACGTAAGTCTGCGTATCGTAATCTACACCCTTGGGGAATTTCGCTTTGAGGTTGGTGATATATCCGCTGCCCATTCCCGGCTCCCAATATTCAACGAGGGCGTAACCGCCATCATCGACAACAGAAAACGTGAGCGCAACAGGGATTATGCTGCCGCCTTTTTCAACAATCTGACCGCTTTCCAGGCTGTATTCCTGATACATCGCAACAAGATAAGCCGTAATCTCTTTTATGTTGCCGTCTTTATCTTCCTTTGTAATTTCTGTTGAAAGAATTGTATTGGCTTCGCAGGCATATTCACCGCTGAGGTATTTACCACGGTTGTATTCAATAATCTCTTCGGAAATATATTCCTCGAGCGGCTTCACGCCAAGGCAGGAGATATTTATTTTCATTTTGCCGTCCCGGGTGGAACAGCTAACCTCGTCCGTAACAAAAAATGTCATCTTTCCGATAGTTTTTCCGGATTCATCCGTCAACAGCGGATCTTTCAGAGTTAACTTTGTTTCTCCGGTTTGCAGGTTCGTCTCAGCAACCGTAAGTTTCGTTCCGTTCGAAAGCTCTGTATTCTGCCCCTCCTTCATAAAGAGCAGTTTTTCTTCCGTCACGGTGCCGTTTGTCTCCACTGTGATTTTTATCCTCTGACCGTTGTCGTAAAAATTCTGCGACGTTTTATCTTTCGGATTTGTCAGAAAACATACCGCCGTAACAGCGCATATTACCGCCGCCGCAACCACAACCCAGAACGAAGACTTTTTATAGTTCATTACACCTTTTATTCTTTCCTTTACGCCTGTTTCACCAAAGGCAAGAGGGCACGCAGCTATTGATTTTCTGCTGATGCTGGCGTTGAGCAATGCCGTAGAATAAACCCTTCGTTGCTCGATAGTAAGGTCTTTTATAACTTTTTCATCGCAAGCCGATTCAATATCTCTACACAGAAAAACATACGCAACCCACAGCAAAGGGTTAAACCAATGCACACTCAACAGCAGAAAACCGAGCGGTTTGAAAAGGTAATCGAAGCGTTTGATGTGAGCCTGTTCGTGAGCAATCACAAGCGACAAATCGTCCTCATTAATTTTGTACGGAATATAAATTCGCGGTTTGAAAATTCCGAGCACAAACGGCGATCTGACAAACTCGCTCTGATATATATTTCCTTCCTTTTTTGTTGCCGTACGCAAGCTGTGCCTGAGCCTTGCCCAGCTTATAAAAGCAAATGCAAGCATCACAGCAACACCGACAAGCCATACGCAAGCGAGTATGATTGTTACGTCAACCGTTTTTTCTGCCATAGGAACATAATCGGCATACTGCGTGTTGACCGCATTATCAAGCGGTTCGATACCTGAATTGATTGTAAATTCATTGAGATACGGCATCGTCGGGTCAATAGTCTGTGCGCTTGGTATGAGGCTGAACACGCTCTCGATTGAAAATGGAAAAACAAGCCTTAACGCAACTATGCCCCAAAGCGCACAGCTGAGCCATTTGGGTACTTTCCTGAACAGCAAGCGAAGCAGCATAACAGCAAGCACAATCCAGCCTGCCGTTATACTTATATTGACAAGAGCCAGAAAAGGCACGGGAATAAACGTCAGAAACTTTTCAACAAGATAGATTATTTCATCCATTATACTCCCCTCACTTATCAATTATTTTGCGTATCTGCTCAATTTCATCGTCACTGAGGTTCTTTTTCTTTGCAAAAGCCGCTATAAATGCAGGCAGAGAGCCTTCAAACTTTTTCTCAACAAGCTCGTCGATTTCAGACGCCTGAACCTCCTCCTTTGAAACAAGCGAGGTTACAACGGTGTTTTCATTTTTGAGCACTCCCCTGTCGGAAAGACGTTTTATTACCGTGTAAGTGGTGGTTTTGGACCATCCAAGTTTCTCTTTGCACAGCTCGGAAAGCTCACGCGAGCTTATCGGCTCGTGCTCCCAAAGAATAAGACAAAAGCGGTATTCGCTTTCAAAAACCTTAGGTGCAGACATATTTTTTCACTTCCTTTTCTGTATTCTAATGCATTAGTACAAACCCATTCTAACGCATTAGAACAAATTTGTCAACACTTTACGATAAAAAAGGCAACTCCGCTCATCCGAACAGAGTTGCCTTTTATTTATACATTATATTACTGAATGTCAAACTCAACATTCTGTGCGTGACAGCAAGCGATAAGGTCGCCCATTGTTGCATCGAACATACCCTTGTACTTTTCGGGTGTGACAATCTTCATTGTCTCGATGTCAGCCTTCATAGAAATGTTGTTTTCACTCTTATACTTTCTGACTTCGGATACGCAATCCTTAACAAGTTCGCCGAACTCAAGGCTCTCGGTATCGTCCTCACCGTCAACCTTCCAGAAGTTCATATGCAGGCAGTCAATACCTTCCTTAGCCTTGAAAGCATCCTGATAGATGAACTCTGTCATATGAGGTACGAAAATGCCGTACATCTTGAGGATATTGAGCAGGCAGTAGTAGATAGCAGCCTGACCGCTTCTGCGAGCCTCGTAGCCGTGAACCTCAGGCTGATAGAGTCTTTCCTTGCTGATTTCTACATAGTAGTCGCAGAAATCTTTCCAGAAGAAGTCATCAATCTCGTGTCTTGCAGAGCCGATTTCGTACTCATCAAGCAGCTTGATGCAGCGGCGCATTGTCTGCTTGCAGCGCTCAACAATCCACTTATCAACGGGAAGAAGCTCTGCAGGAGCATCGTCCTTATTGAAGTCCTCAAGGTGAGTGAGTGTGAACTTGGAAGCGTTCCAGAGCTTTGTGAGGAAACGGTTTGCAATCTTGAGCTCATCGTCAGAGAAGTAAGTATCTGTACCGAGCTTTGTGTTTGCAGCCCAGTAACGGATGCAGTCTGCACCGAACTCTTCAACAAGCTGTGCGGGAGACTTGACAGCGTTACCCTTTGACTTACTGATCTTTTCGCCCTTCTTTGCAAGAACGAAACCGCAAACCATAATATCGTTCCACGGAATGTTGCCTGTGTGGTAAACACTCTTT
>JAFOBC010000369.1 GCA_017382015.1 Clostridia bacterium | reverse complement strand
GCCTTGCTTTGTTCTCTCAAGCAGCTCGCGTTTTTCGCTTTCTTTGAGCACTTTGAGCTTTGCCGTATTCACGCCGCAGATTTCAACTTTGTTAAAATACATAGTTCCGATACCCTCCTTGCAGATGATGAGAGTATGGGCAGGCTTCATGTAAAAAATACCGGTATGGCTTAATGGAAAAATTTTTAAAATTGATTGACCGATATAACTTAAATTATTATAATTAATACCATATTATTGTTTAAGGATGGTGTATTGGATGCTGTACATAGGTATAGACCTTGGTACGTCTGCCGTAAAGCTGTTGCTTGTAAATGAGCGTGGTGATATTCTCGGCGAGGTATCGAAGGAATATCCTGTCTGTTATCCGAAATCGGGTTGGTCAGAGCAAAGCCCTGCCGATTGGTGGGCGGCTGTTAAGCTCGGTGTTGCAGAGCTGACGGCGGATGCTGACAAATCTCAGATTGCAGGTATCGGTGCAGGCGGCCAGATGCACGGGCTTGTTGTGCTTGATGAAAACGATGAGGTTATCCGCCCTGCAATTTTGTGGAACGACGGCAGAACACAAGCCCAAGTCGATTATCTCAACGGCGAAATCGGCAAGGATGTGCTCAGCGAAAATACTGCGAACATCGCTTTTGCAGGCTTTACCGCTCCGAAGATTCTCTGGATGAGAGATAACGAGCCTGAGCTTTTTGCAAGAATCAAAAAGATAATGCTCCCGAAAGACTATGTTAACTATATGCTCACGGGTGTTCATTCCTGCGATTATTCCGATGCTTCGGGTATGCTTTTACTCGACGTCAAAAATAAGTGCTGGTCGCAGAAGATGCTCGATATATGCGGCGTTACCGCAGAGCAGATGCCTGCGCTCTATGAGAGCAGCGACGTAATCGGTACTGTTAAGGCAGATGTTGCTGATATGCTCGGCATCAGGCACGATGTCAAGGTTGTTGCAGGTGCAGGCGACAATGCCGCGGCGGCAATCGGTACGGGTACTGTCGGCAACGGCAAGTGCAATATATCTCTGGGCACATCGGGCACGATATTTATTTCGAGCAGTAAGTTCGGAGTTGACCCGAACAATGCGCTTCACGCCTTTGCTCACGCGGACGGTTGCTATCATCTTATGGGCTGTATGCTCTCTGCCGCATCGTGTAACAAATGGTTTATGGAGGATATTCTGCGTGATGACGATTATGTGTCGAATCAGGCGCCCATAATCGACGCAAAGCTCGGCAGAAACAACGTTTACTTCCTGCCTTACCTTATGGGTGAGCGCAGCCCGATTAACGATACCAATGCACGCGGTACGTTCCTCGGTATGAGTATGGATACAACCAGAGCAGATATGCTTCAGGCTGTGTTTGAGGGTGTTGCCTTTGCAATACGCGACAGCTTTGAGGTTGCAAAATCGCTCGGTATCGAAATAAACGCGAGCAACATCTGCGGCGGCGGTGCAAAGAGCGCACTCTGGAAGAGGATTATGGCAAACGTGCTCGGCATTCAGCTTGACACCGTCAAAACAGAGCAGGGCCCCGGTTACGGTGGTGCGATTCTTGCAATGGTCGGTTGCGGCGAGTTTGAGTCTGTTGCCGATGCTTGCAAAAGTCTTGTCGAGGTATCCGATACGGTTTATCCCGACAGCGAGCTGACAGCTCTTTACAACAAAAAATATGAAACCTTCAAGCAGATTTATCCGTCGCTCAAGTCGGTATTTGCAGGTTTGAATTAAGGAGAATAAAAAATGAGTGAAATTTTCAGCGGTATTTCAAAAATAGCTTATGAGGGTGCAAAAAGCACAAACCCCCTCGCTTTCAAATTTTATGATGCAGAAAAGCTTGTTATGGGCAAGCCTATGAAAGATTACCTTCCCTTTGCCATGGCTTGGTGGCACAACCTCTGCGCCGCAGGTACGGATATGTTCGGCAGAGATACAGCCGATAAATCATTCGGCGCTGACGAGAAAGGCACAATGGAGCACGCAAAGGCAAAGGTTGATGCTGGCTTCGAGTTTATGAGCAAGCTTGGCATTGAGTATTTCTGCTTCCACGATGTTGATATTGTGCCTGAGGCAGACGATATCAACGTTACTAATGCAAGACTTGATGAAATTACTGACTATATGCTTGAGAAGATGAAAGAGACAGGCATCAAGTGCCTCTGGGGCACAGCCAATATGTTCTCAAATCCCCGCTTTATGAACGGCGCAGGCAGCACAAACTCTGCTGACGTTTACTGCTTTGCGGCGGCTCAGATCAAAAAAGCTCTCGAACTTACAGTTAAACTCGGCGGTAAGGGCTACGTTTTCTGGGGCGGCAGAGAGGGCTACGAAACTCTTCTCAACACAGATATGAAGTTTGAGCAGGAGAATATTGCGCGTCTTATGAAGATGGCTGTCGAGTACGGCAGAAAAATCGGCTTCACGGGTGATTTCTATATAGAGCCCAAACCGAAGGAGCCTATGAAGCACCAGTATGATTTTGATGCCGCAACCGCAATCGGTTTCCTTCGTCAGTACGGCCTTGATAAGGATTTCAAGATGAATATCGAGGCTAATCACGCAACACTTGCAGGTCACACCTTCCAGCACGAGCTTCGTGTTTCTGCTATCAACGGTATGCTCGGCAGTATCGATGCCAACCAGGGTGATTACCTGCTCGGATGGGATACTGATGAATTCCCCTTTGACGTATACGAAGCAACAATGTGTATGTATGAGGTTATCAAGGCAGGCGGTCTTACAGGCGGCTTCAACTTTGATGCCAAGTGCCGCAGACCCAGCAACACATATGAGGATATGTTTGAAAGCTATATTCTCGGCATGGATACGTTTGCTCTCGGTCTTATCAAGGCTGCACAGCTTATTGAGGATGGCAGACTTGACGGCTTCGTTGCCGACAAGTACGCAAGCTTCAACGAAGGCATCGGTGCAAAGATTGTTGCAGGCGAAACCTCTCTTGAGGAGCTTGCCGCATACGCCGCTGAGCTCAAAAACACACCTGCACCCATCTCGGGCAAGCAGGAGCGCCTTGAGGGTATCGTTAACAGCGTGCTTTTCGGTTAAGATAGTGTATATAAAAAAGGCAGGCATCGTTCGCCCACGCCCGATAAGGCAGTATTTCTTTAAAATGTGAATTTTAAGCACAATAACGCGTCAAAACCCACAGATATGCGTCAGCATTATCTGTGGGTTTTTCCTTTTCTTGTATCTTAAAATTTCACTTTAAAGTGCTTTGCAGTTTCGTAAGAGTATAAAATTTCTTGTATCGAAGCCAAAAACGCAGCAAGGCTGCCGCCTTGCGAGGCTTTTGTCAAAGATACGGGGAATTTTACTCGAGAAACAAACACTTCCTTATCGGGCGTGGGCGTCAGGTGCCTGCTTTTTTTGCTGTGCAATATTGTTGTGGTTTTAAATTAATAAAATGTTCAGAAAAAATAATGGTAAAAAGCTATTGACATTCTTTGACTTTCGATATATTATAATGATAGTTTAGCACTCGAAACAACTGAGTGCTAAAATTAGCACAGGCAGAAAGGAGACGGATCAGACATATGGATATGACCGAACGCAAGCAAAAAATTCTTGCTGCTGTAGTTGAAAGCTATATCCGCACGGGCGAGCCTGTCGGCTCAAAGAATCTTCTTACCGAGCTTGACTTTTCCGTTTCATCTGCAACGATTCGCAACGAGATGGCAGACCTGGCGGATATGGGTTACCTTGAGCAGCCGCACACATCAGCAGGCCGTGTGCCCACAACCCTCGGCTACCGCTACTATATCGATAAGCTTATGAATAAGGTTGAGCTTAACGAGGCGGATTGCAAGAGTATCACCAAAACGGTTTCCTCCGGTAGCGGTGATCCTGAGCAGTTGCTTGAAAAGGCGGGCGAGGTTATTGCTAAGCTTACCAACTGTGCGGCAATCACAACGTTGCCGTCGGGCGACAGGGCAACTGTTCGCAGGGCGGAGATTGTTCCCGTAAGCAACCGCACGGCGATGATTGTTCTTCTCACTTCGGCAGGCACAATCAAAAGCAAGGCCTGCAGAAGCGATATGCCGATCACACAGCATACGGTTGAGCGGTTTTACAACGTTTGTGCATCGAACTTTGTCGGCAAACCTCTC
>JAFOBC010000368.1 GCA_017382015.1 Clostridia bacterium | reverse complement strand
GGCTCAGGCGGTATGGACGTTGCTGTTGCAATGGGTGGCGGCACATATTACATTCCGATGCCTAACGTTGTCAAAGTCAATCTCACCGGTAAGCTCAGCCCTTGGGTTGCTGCAAAGGACGTAATCCTTGAAGTGCTGAGAATTATGAGCGTCAAGGGTGGTGTAGGCAGAATCATTGAGTACGGAGGGGAAGGTGTGAAAACACTTTCTGTACCGGAAAGAGCTACAATTACAAATATGGGTGCAGAGCTTGGTGCAACAACATCTGTATTCCCTTCAGACGAAAACACAAAGGCTTTCCTTGCTGCTCAGGGTCGTGAGGAAGATTGGACAGAGCTTAAAGCTGACGATGATGCAGAGTACGAAAAGATCATCGATATTGATCTTTCAACACTCACACCGCTAGCAGCAATGCCCCATATGCCTGATAACGTAAAATCAGTAACAGAAATCGGCGAAATCAAAGTAGATCAGGTTTGTATCGGTTCCTGCACCAACTCATCGCTTATGGATATGCTCAAGGTTGCAGCAATTCTCAAGGGAAAGAAGGTTCATCCTGATGTCAGCCTTTCAATAGCACCCGGTTCCAAACAGGTTCTTACAATGCTTTCTCTCAACGGAGCTCTTGCAGATATGATTGGTGCAGGTGCACGAATCCTTGAATCAGCTTGCGGCCCTTGTATCGGTATGGGTCAGTCTCCCAACTCAAAGGGTGTTTCACTCAGAACTTTCAACAGAAACTTTGAAGGTCGCTCCGGTACTGCAGATGCAGGCATTTACCTCGTAAGCCCCGAAGTTGCTGCAGCAAGTGCAATAACAGGTGTACTCACCGACCCCAGAACTCTCGGCGAATTCCCTGAAATTGAAATGCCCGAAGAATTCCTTGTTAACGACAATATGGTTGAGCTTCCTGCTTCTGTAGAAGAAGCTGATGACGTCGAAATCAAATACGGCCCCAATATCAAACCCTTCCCCACCAGCGTCGCTCTTCCCGACAGCATTGAAGCAAAAGCTGTTCTCAAGGTTGGCGACAACATCACAACAGACCACATTATGCCTGCTGGCGCCAAAATCCTCCCCTATCGTTCAAACATCCCCTACCTTTCAAACTTCTGCTTCCGCCAGTGCGACGAGCATTTTGCAGAAAACTGCAAGCGTGAAGGCAGCGGTATGATTATCGGTGGTGCCAACTACGGTCAGGGTTCATCCCGTGAGCACGCAGCACTTGTTCCGCTTTATCTTGGTATCAAGTGCGTTATCACAAAATCTTTTGCACGAATCCACTGCGCTAATCTTATCAATGCTGGTATCATACCCTTCACATTCAAAAATGCAGATGACTACGATAAGATCGATCAGAACGATTTACTTTGCCTCCCCGACGTAAAAGCAGAAATTGCAGCAGGCAAAGAAGTCAAGCTCATAAACAAAACCAAGAACGAGGAGTACGTTCTCTGTTACGACCTTTCAGATCGTCAGAGAGATATGATTCTTGCAGGCGGACTCCTTAACTATACAAGAGAAAACGGAAAGGATGCATAAAAATGTACGAAGCACAAATCAAAGCAGCTGCTGAAAGATATGCAGATCTGCTTCGTGAGCAGCTTGAAAGAAATGAAAGAATCAAATCTATCGGTGATTTCACCGATTACGCAAAGCTTGATAAAATCATTATCGGCATCTGCGGCGGTGACGGCATTGGCCCGATCATCTGTAAAGAAGCCGAAAGAGTACTTCGCTATATGCTTGCAGACGAAGTAGCAAGCGGCAAAGTAGAGTTCAAAGAAATTGACGGTCTTACAATCGAGAACCGCGTTGCAGCAAACAAAGCGATTCCCGATGATGTTATGGAAGAATTAAAAGCTTGCCATGTTATCCTTAAGGGTCCCACAACAACACCGCAGGCCGGCGATCCCTGGCCGAATATTGAAAGCGCTAACGTAGCAATGAGAAAAGCGCTTGACCTTTTTTGCAATCTTCGTCCCGTAAAGGTACCCGAGGAAGGCATTGATTGGGCATTCTTCCGTGAGAACACCGAAGGCGCTTATGCTGTTGGTTCAAAGGGCGTAAACGTTACCGATGACCTGGCTACAGACTTTGTCGTTACAACAACAGAAGGCACAGAGCGTATCGCAAGACTTGCATACAACTATGCTCGTGCAAACGGCAAGGACAGAGTTTCAATCATCACAAAAGCAAATATCATCAAGACAACTGACGGTAAATTCCTTTCCATCTGTAAGCGTATCGGTGAGGAATATCCCGAAATCACAACTGACGAGTGGTACATCGATATCACAACAGCAAAACTTATCGATCCCAAGCGTCGCCGTGATTTCAAAGTATTCGTACTCCCCAACCTTTACGGTGATATTATTACTGACGAAGCTGCCGAGTTCCAGGGCGGCGTAGGCACTGCAGGCAGCGCAAACATCGGTAAGAAATATGCAATGTTTGAAGCAATTCACGGTTCAGCACCTAGAATGATCCGCGAAGGTCGAGGTGCATACGCTGATCCTTGCTCAATGCTCAGAGCTGCTGTTATGCTTCTCTCACACATCGGATATGTGGATAAGGCAAACGCTCTTGAGGCTGCACTTGATAAGTGTATGCTTACAGAGAGAAAACTTGTTATCACAGGCCGTGACGACGGATGCACTTGCAGCGAATTCGGCGATTACCTTATGGAAACTGTCGAATCACTCAACTAATATAAAAAACAAAACAAAAACGGAGGCACTAAAAGTGTCTCCGTTTTTTATTATTAAATCAGTTATTTGCTTTTCTGAGTTTTTTCTTCAAGCCAGTTCAGAACATCATTCATTACAACTGATCTCTCAACTTCATTGAGAATCTCGTGTCTCATTCCTTTATAGAGAATAAGTTCAACTTCTTTGTGGCCGGTCTTTTTAAGATCGGCAGCTACCTGTTTGACACCTGAGCCATACTCGCCTACCGGATCAGCATCACCGGAAACAAGAAGAATCGGCAAATTTTTGCGCACTGCCTTATACCATTTTTTATCAGAAACATACTTAAGCACAGAAAAGAGATCGCGATAACCACAAGCAGTAAATAAGAATCCGCAATATTTATCAGCAACGTATTTATCAACTATCTCATTATCACTAGTCAGCCAATCGAAAGCCGTCCTTTGCGGTTTGAACTTTTTGTTGTATGTACCGAAAGCGAGAGTATTAATCAACTCACTGCGATAAAAACTGCCTTTGCTTCGTGCAACAGCATCAGCAAGCTTAACAGCTATGCCGGCAGCGGGGTTAGCACCGCTTGTACCGCAGAAAACAACAGCATCAAGTGCAAGATCGAACATTCGGGTATATGCTCGAGCGATGAAAGAACCCATACTGTGACCAAAAAGCACAACAGGTTTATCTTCAAAAATTTCACGAGCATAATTGGTTATTGTGTTACAATCATTAACAAGATTTTTCCAGCCATCTTCTTCGCCGAAATATCCAAGATAATCGTCGCTCTCTACAGATTCGCCGTGTCCGAGATGATCATGAACAAAAACAGCATACCCGTTCTCGGCAAGAAAAGATGCAAACTCATTATATCTTTCCTTATGTTCAGCCATACCGTGAGCGATCTGTACAATTGCCTTTGTGTTGGCTTTTACAACTGGTGAATAATAAAGACCGTGAATTATCTGCGGTTTTAATGCTGATTCAACCGTAAAAGTTGTTATATCAAATTTCATGATAAACCTCCAACAAATCAACCTAAAACTTTAATTCGCGCAAAACAAATTCGCTTTCTGTTCCAGGTATATGAAATCAGGAGCTCATCTCCATCGCAAATTATAGCAGGATATGAATACTCACCGGGCATTGATTCAAGCACAGCACCAACTCCCCATGTCTGGCCGTTATCTTCAGAGCAGACAACTGTTAAAGGCGTACGCTCGCCCCAATTTTCCTTAACGGGATTAGAAATAAG
>JAFOBC010000367.1 GCA_017382015.1 Clostridia bacterium | reverse complement strand
GAGGGTGACGTTGCCCTTGTTTGCTTTGCCGAATTCTTCTGCTTTTTCAATCAGCCTGCGTTTATTCTCGGTTGTTGCGATTTCGTCCATACCGTCGAAAATGAGTACGACCCTGCGGCTGTTGAGCAGGCTTGCAAAATCATTTTCCGAGTAGAAAAATCGGTTGCCGCATACACGGCTGAACTCTTTATACGCCTCCGAAAAAACGTCAGCCGCCGATGAAGCCTTGGAGCACGGCAGACGGATAATAATAACGTCTGCAGGTGAATCTTCCCTTATTTGGTTGATATACTGCGATTTGCCGCAACCGGCAGGGCCGCAGATAAAGCAAACGCTGTCTGATTCGTAAAGGAAATCGGTGCCCGGATACTCATTCAGCTGAGCGCCCTTGTCGTCGGTTTCGTGCAAGGTGCGTTTTATATAAAGCTTGGAAAAATCAAAATCGCGGTCTATTGACTTGCTTTTTCGGCTGAGCGAAATGAGCTTTATGTATTCGGATTTGGACGCTTCTTTATATTCGCGGTCAAGAAAATCTATAAGCAGTAACTTGACCTTGTCCAGAACAGCGTTGAGTGCATCTTCGGTCAGCCCGTTTTCGTCCAATATAACGCCGCTGGCGTATTCACTTAGTCCCCAGCGTTCTTTTAATCTTGCTTCGTCGCTTACCCATATGGGGACGATGCGGTTTTTGAAATTATCGAGCTTTTTGAATTCTTCAATCTCAACGGGAACCCATTGGCTGTTGAATATATTTACAGAGCCTATGAGCAGAAATATGTTGCATCGGCTTACGGCTTCTCGGCTCCATTGCCTGAAATCGCCGCTGCAGCTGTGGTCGGATTCAAGGCATGATATGCCGTTGTTGCGCAAAAAATCCGCAACGGTGTTTTTAAGCTCTCTGTCAGCGCCTGTCCAGCTGATAAAAACGTCGTGCTTGTTTATGATACGGTTCATAAGCCAAATCCTTTCTGCTTTGCTCGAAGATGTAAGCGATTCAATATAAGTATACACCGCCACAGTTTGCTTTTCAATGTTTTTTAAAAGAATATATGCGCTCTGCCGTGCGTTGGCGGTGTGTTTTATCCGCAAAAAAACACAGCAGACAACGCTTCAGGTTGTCTGCTGTGTTGTCAGTATCAGTTGAAAGAGATTTTTGCTTTTTCGAGTATCTTGACCAAAGCGAAGCCGAGGATAAGTCCTGCCGCACCCTGAACGGCATTGGCAGGCACGTTTACAAGTGACTCGGCAAAGCCATACATAAAACCTTCAAACACGTAGTAGCCCAGCACCATTATAACTTCTGCAACAAATCCGCTTATGATGCGCGAAACGGGGCTGTTGATTTTTTTGTGAAGCGCTTTGTATATTCCCCACGCCGCCAGAGCCATAAGACCCTTGATTGCAAAGGTTGCGATGGCGTATGTCGGATATCCCGAGAAAAGGTCGGCGAGGGCAGAACCCAAGCCTGCCGCAAGAAAACCGTATAACGGCGAGAGCACCCAGCCTGCGGTGAGCACGACGCAGTCGCCTAAATTCAGGTAACCCTTGAGCGGTGACGGAATTTTAATAACCATTGTAGCAACGCAAGTCAGTGCCGCAAGCAAAGCGGCAAAGGCAAGCTTTTGAGTGGAACTTTTTACTTTCATGTTGATACCTTCTTTTTTAATTCCCTATTGAAATTATTGCATCAACAGTATACAATAGGTCTGATGATATAGAAATAGTCAAAAAAGGAGAATTTTATATAACCAGATGAAATATATAATTGACGAAAAGTCGGCAACTCCTGCGTATCTGCAGTTGTACAATCAGATCAGAAAAGATATAACAGACGGTGTTTATGCCGTCGGCAGCAAACTGCCGTCCAAGCGTACGGTTGCAACGGAAACGGGTGTGAGCACAATCACCGTTGAGCACGCTTATGATTTACTGCGTGACGAGGGGTATATTGAGCCGAAAGAAAGAAGCGGATATTTTGTCGTTTTCTGCGCGGATGACGGTTTTGTTCCCGTTCCGCAAACCTCATTTGATGTGTTCTCTTCGTCTTGCCATAACGTTGAAAATGATGATGAGTTTCCGTTTTCTGTTCTTGCCAAAACGATGAGGAAGGTTATCGGTATGATGGGGGAGGGCATCCTTGTGCGCTCGCCTAATCTGGGCTGTATGGAATTGAGGAAAGCGATTCAGATATACCTTGCGCAAAGCAGAGGTATTGTTGCTGATATAGACCAGATTGTTATCGGTTCGGGTTCGGAGTATTTATATAACCTTATTATAGATTTGCTCGGCAGGAATCTGGTTTACGGCATTGAAGATCCTTCTTACAAAAAAATCGAGCAGGTGTATTCTCTTTCAAAGGTTAAAATCCAGAAGCTTTCTCTTTCTAAAAACGGAATCGAAAGCTCTGCGCTGCGCAAAAGCTCTGCGGATGTTTTGCATATTTCACCTTACAGAAGTTACCCAAGCGGTGTTACTGCGTCTGCTTCCAAACGGCACGAATACCTCAAATGGGCAGAAAAAGGGGAGCGGTACATAATCGAGGATGATTTTGAGTCGGAGTTTTCTGTATCCAGAAAGTCGGAGGAAACGCTGTTCTGCCACTCATCCAAAGATAACGTTATATATATGAATACGTTTTCCAAAACGGTTTCGTCATCCCTGCGTGTAGGATATATGGTGCTGCCCAAAAGGCTTGCAAAAGAGTTTGGAGAGCGCCTCGGGTTTTACTCCTGCACAGTTCCGACTTATATCCAGATTGTTCTGGCGGAGCTTATTGCAAACGGCGACTTTGAGCGGCACATCAACCGAGTGCGCCGAAAGAAAAGAAAACAGCTCACACAAAAATAAAGAAACAGTTGCAACGGGATGCTTCCTGCTGCAACTGTTTTTGTTGTTATGTTTTTTGCGACTTGATTTCTGAGATTTTACATAAGCCTTTATCCGTAAACCACAAATGACCTTCGCCCATTCCATAAATGCTTACTTCGATAATCAAGCCGTCTTCCTTAAGTTCACTGTTCAGCTTATTTATTACGGTTCGTAAATCTTTGCCGTTTATATCTGTGACATCAAACCATAGTTCATTGTCATCAGAGTCTTCAAAGACACCATTGCCTGAAATGAACATTTCCGCTAAGCAACGAAAGTATTCGTCTTTTGTAATTCCCACGATAATTCTCCTTTTACGTTTTTTATTTGATGTATTTAAAATCAGTACAAACGGCTTGCTCACTCGGATTTTGTCATAGTCTTGTTGGCAACATATTCGTTGTCTTTGTATATTTCCTTATCTGAATCATAAGCTACATATGCGGTT
>JAFOBC010000039.1 GCA_017382015.1 Clostridia bacterium | reverse complement strand
GTCAAAGATACGGGGGATTTTACTCGAGAAACAAAAGCTTTCTTATCGGATGTGGGTGTTTAGAGGGTAAGCTTTTTTGTTAGCCTTTTCTTTATTATGATGTAGCATATGAAATGCACAAGTGAGCATATCGACCAGGAAATAATATATGCAATATACAGCGTCTCCTGTGTCGGCGAAGCTCTGAATGCGGTGTAAACCCAGATGACTCTGAAAACACACGAACCGAAAATTGAAACAATCATCGGTATCGTGGAGCAGTTCATACCTCTCAGTAAGCCGACCATAACCTCCATTACACCACACAGGAAGTAGGGCAGACATATCATACGCATACGTATCATTCCGTAGGGGATTATTGCCGCGTCTGTTGAATAAATTTTGATCAGCGTTTCGCCGAAAAGGTAAGACGTGCCGCCGAGTATAAGTCCGACTGCCGTTACGGTCAGTAGCGTTACGACTGCCACACGCGATATCCGCTTTGGCTTCTTTGCACCGACGTTCTGGCTTGTGAACGTGATTGCCGCCTGATAAACCGAGTTCATAGCCGTGTACGTGAATCCCTCAATGTTGGCCGCCGCCGCATTGCCTGCCATTACTGTTGAGCCGAATGAGTTGATTGACGACTGAATCAGCACGTTTGAAACAGAGAAGAGTGAGCTTTGTATTCCTGCAGGCAAACCTACCTTCAGCATCTCTGAAAGCTCTGTTTTGCGGAATGCAATTTCTTTTATGTTGAGGTGACAACAGTTGTCAAGCTTGAGCATACATATAACGACAAGCGTTGCGGAAATATACTGTGATATGGTTGTTGCAAGGGCAACACCTGCAACATCCATGTGGAATACGCAAACGAACAGTAAATTGAGCAGTACGTTAACGAGACCCGAAAATGTGAGAAACCACAGCGGTCTCATTGTGTCACCCATCGCCCTGAGTATTGCAGCACCGAAGTTGTAGACCATCAAGCCCGGCATACCGAGAAAATAAACCTTTACGTACAGCGTGGCGAGGTTTATTACGTCGTCGGGCGTATCCATAAGAGTAAGAAGAGCTTTTGAAAGGGTGAAGCCTATTAAAAGTGTTGCGGCACCTGCCACAAGGCTCAGTGCAATAGCTGTGTGTACGGCATCGTGTGCCTTGCGGAAGTTGCCGGCGCCGATGTTGCGCGCTACCACGACGCTTGCACCGACACTCAGACCGATAAACAGGTTTATCATCAGGTGTATCAGCGAGCTTGTTGAGCCGACTGCCGCCAGCGATGCGCTCCCTGCAAATCGCCCTACAACGGCAACGTCAGCCGCGTTGTACAGCAGCTGAAGTATGCCCGAGAGCATCAGCGGCAGTGAAAAAATGAGCACCTTGCCCAGCAGAGGGCCGTTACACATATCAATTTCATGCTTTTGCTTTTTCATCTTTTTAGTCCTTACGATATATTCTGATATAAAAATCAATTTTTGTCTTGAGTGAATCGAGTGTGAGCAGTTTTTCTTTATCCTGCGCAGAGGTGTGGTAATAATACGGCGTCATTTTAAAAAGCGCATCAATATCTTCCCGGCAGGTGAGCTTTGCGGTGTGGACGCTGTTGAAGGTTTTTACTGCCGTGAAACCATCAATTTCGGGGCAAAGCTCCTCGTTTTTATACGGTGTGTCGTAAAGCACAGCTTTCATTTCCCACAGATGGTCTGTGCCGGGGCATACGCTGATAAGGTATCCGCCGGGCTTGATTACACGCAGAAATTCTTTTTCGCATAAAGGTGCAAAAAGATGTACCGCACAGTCTATGCTGTTATCTTCAAGCGGAATGTCGGACATATTTGCAACAAAAAAAGTTGCACCGCATTTTCTTTTTGCGGCAAGTCGTACCATTTCTTTGGATATATCAAAGCCGTAAACCTTGCACTCACAGCTCTCTTTTATCATCTGTGTGTAGTATCCTTCGCCGCAGCATATGTCGAGCACGGTTTCGGGGCGTAGCGTCATCAGCTCACGGCACACAGCCTTAGCTGCAGGCTCAAAGTAGCCTTTGTCAAGGAAGCTTTTGCGCGAACGCGCCATTTCGCGGTTGTCGCCGATAAGGCTTCCGCTTTTGCTGCCTGTGAGCAGGTTGACATAGCCCTCTTTTGCGGTGTCGAAGCTGTGAGTGTTTGCGCAGCGCAATGCATTGCCGTTTTTTGTTAATTCACTTTTGCATACGGGGCACAGCAAAGCTTCCATAGTTCTCTCCGTTTCTTAAAGAATATATTAAACATTATATAACACAATTTTGGCATAGTCAAATGCCAAATGCCTTATTTGCCACTTGAAATCTGAGCGAAAAAAGGTTATTATAACTGTATATTGTTTTCGGAGGAAATGTAATGAAAAAAACTTTATCATTTTTGCTTGTGATTGCGGCGCTTATGCTTTGTGTTGTGCCCGCAAGCGCAGTAGTCAAGCTTGAAACAATTGATGCGCCTTACGGTGTTACATACAAGGTGTATAACGATACTATTTCGGAGAGAGTAAGTATAAGCTGTTTGTTCACCGATAATTACGCTGCCATATCAGATATGACAAATGAAGAGAGCATGGAAAAATACGGCATTACGGATATTTTTACTGTCGTTCAGATTGACTACCGTATTGACGGCGGCAAGTGGCAGAGTAATGCTACATGGGGCACAACGTACGATGCGGCAGAATACGGCGGCGAAGTACCTAAGGGCGACACGGTAAGAACCTTTGACCTGCTCTATCTCAATAATGAAGCTACACAGAAAAAGGTTGGCTACCTCTGCAAGAAAAACGAAAGAGGTCAGAACGTTTTTGATCTGGATAATCACACGCTTGAGTTCCGTCTGAGAACGTTTATGGGTTATACCACAACGGTGGGTCAGGTTATCACTTCCGATTGGACGGAGGTTGTCAACGTTGAGCGTGATGCCGATTTCGGCAAAGCTCCCGATAAGCTTGATGCTCCTCAGATCAGCGATGCACAGGTCAAATATCAGGAAAACGAAATGCCCTACCTCTCTTTCGAGGTTATGACTCCCGAAAGCATCAAAAAGGCAGAGGCATGGTTTTCAACCCAGCAGCCTACCTATATTTCCATGCTTGTGGAGATCGACAGAGGTCAGGGGTCTTGGGAAAATATTGATCTGGCATTGTCAGAGAGCTACTATGCCAACGAAACAAAGGGTATATTGCTCAGCGCTGTCGATGTTGAGGATGTCAGCAAGATGCGTCTGCGTACCAGATATCTTGCATACGTCGAAACCGAAAACGGAACACAGCCCATTTATTCAGAGTACAGTGATGTGCTGGAGTACGATGTTCCCCGATGGGTAGAAGGCAAGGGTCTGATGCACGCAAAGTGCAAGGTCTGCGGAATCTGCCACCCCGTATTCGGTCAGTGTATGTTTGTAATCGGCGGCATAATCCTTCTCATAGTTGCGATTGCGGCTGTTCCTCTTAAAATGCATATGGATAAGGTTAAAGCAAAGAAGTTTGCGGAAGAAGAGGAAAAGCAGCGTAAGCTCGAGGAAGAGCGCAAGGCATACGAAAGAGAAAAGCAGGCAAAAAAGCAGAAAAACAAAAAGAACAACGGTAACAACAGTAAAAACGGCAATGCCAAAAACGGCAAAGCAGGCAAATAAATAATTCGGCCGCAACGGAATCTCAATGAGCATCCGTTGTGGCTTTTTTGGCTGTTGAGACACATAGCTTAATGTGAAATAAATCTTGCAAAAATGGTTGATTCTTTCATAAAAAAGGAGTATTATATATTCAATTATGTTAGAGAGGAGCGACAGAAAATGACCAAGTCGATTCTCAATAAAATAGATGCACTTTACTCAAAACTCTCCAAGGGTCAGAAGAAAATTGCCAATTATATAATGGAGAATTACGATAAAGCCGCTTTTATGACTGCTGCACGTCTGGGCGAAACGGTAGGTGTAAGCGAAAGTACCGTTGTCCGTTTTGCAACCGAGCTGGGCTTTGAGGGCTATCCTGCATTCCAGAACGATTTGCAGGAGCTTATACGCAGCAAACTCACCAGTGTTCAGCGTATGGAAAGCGCGAGCGTTCGCATAGGTCAGGACGAAATACTCGAAACCGTACTTACCGCAGACGCTTCAATGATTAAAGCTACGCTTGAGCAGACCTCCAAAGAGAATTTCAACGGTGCGGTCGAGGCAATAAATAAAGCCAGAAATATCTATATTCTCGGTGTGCGCAGCGCCGCAACTCTTGCAAACTTTCTTGCGTTTTATTTCCGCCCTGTTTATGAGAATGTAATTCTTGTCGACAGCGCGCGGGCCAGCGAGGTTTTTGAGCAGATTTTCCGTGTCGATGAGCGAGATATATGCATTGCAATCAGTTTTCCCAGATACTCCAATCAGACAATCAGCGCACTTCGTTTTATTCACGATAAAAAGGCAAAGATTATATCAATCACAGACAGCGAGCTGTCGCCGATTGCACAGCTGGCAGATTATCTTCTGCTTGCGCGCAGCACAATGGCTTCATTTGTCGATTCGCTTGTTGCACCGCTGAGCCTTATCAATGCGCTCATCGTTGCAGCAACCTTCAACCGCCGCAGCGAGGTTTACGACAACCTCAGCGAGCTTGAAAAAATCTGGGATGAATATAACGTTTACGATAAGCAGGAGGCAAGACCTGACGATGACAAATGAGACAGTAATTATCGGCGCCGGTGCCGCAGGTATGATGGCGGCAATTCAGGCGGCGCGCGGCGGAAAAAGCGTTACGCTTCTTGAACGTAACGACCGCCCGGGTAGAAAAATAGTTATCACAGGCAAGGGCAGATGCAACGTCACAAATGCCGCTAATCTCCTCAACGACCTTATTGCGGCTGTGCCTGTAAACGGCAGATTTCTTTACAGCGCTTTTTCTGCGTTTATGCCGCAGGATACCATGGAGTTTTTTGAGGAGCAAGGTGTGCCGCTCAAGATCGAGCGCGGCAACCGTGTTTTTCCTGTTTCCGATTCATCGCTCGATATTGTCGATGCTCTTTACGGTGCCGCCAAAAAAGCAGGTGTCAAATTCCGCAAGGGCAGGGCAGTCGAGCTTGTGATAAACGACGGCCTTGTTACCGCCGTAAAAACAGAAGAGGGCGACGTGATTGATTGCTCCGGTGTGATTATCGCAACGGGCGGTAAATCTTACCCCGGTACCGGCTCAACCGGTGACGGTTACGACCTTGCCGTGCAGGCAGGCCACACCGTAACTCAGCTCAAGCCGTCACTTGTGCCTCTCGAGGCGCACGAGGGATTCTGCTCACAGCTTCAGGGTCTTTCGCTTCGCAACGTTGCAATCCGTGTTGAGGATACGGAGAAATACCGCACGGTATATGAGGATTTTGGCGAGATGATTTTTACACACTACGGTGTGTCCGGCCCGATAATTCTCAGCGCAAGCTCCCATATGCGCGATATGAAGAGCGAGAAATACGTCATACATATCGATCTCAAGCCTGCGCTTACTTACGAACAGCTTGATAAGCGCGTTGTAAAAGATTTTACGGAAAACGCAAACAAAGACTACGTCAATTCTCTCGGTCTGTTGCTTCCGCGCAAGCTGATTCCCGTTATCGCAAGGCTTTCGGGCATCAAAGCCTCAACCAAAACAAATCAGATAACAAGAGAGCAGCGTGCAGGTCTTGTTGAGCTGCTTAAGGATTTTAAGGTTACCGTTACGGGCTTTCGCCCGATTGAGGAGGCGATTGTTACCTCGGGCGGTATAAAGGTCAGCGAGGTTGACCCGAAAACAATGAAATCAAAGCTTGTGCCTAACCTTGCATTTGCAGGTGAGGTGCTCGACGTTGATGCTTATACAGGCGGCTTTAATCTGCAGATAGCTTTTTCAACGGGCTATGCGGCAGGAAATAATATCTGAAGGTGAGTAAAAATGATTATTAATATTGCTATCGACGGCCCTGCAGGCGCAGGCAAAAGCACAATCGCAAGACAGCTTGCGACAGGACTCGGATATATATACGTTGATACGGGCGCGCTTTACCGTGCGGTAGGTGTTAATGCAATGCGCAAAGGAGCAGATACAAAGGATGCTCAGCAGGTTACGGCAACGCTTGCCGATGCTGACGTAAGCCTTCGTTTTGTTGAGGGTGAGCAGCGCGTATTCCTTGGCGAAGAGGATGTTTCGCTCGCAATCCGCACTCCCGAAGCTTCAATGGCTGCTTCGAACGTTTCTGCAATCCCTGCTGTGCGAGAGTTCCTTTTCGATCTTCAGCGCAATATCGCTGCAAATAACAACTGCATTATGGATGGCAGAGATATAGGTACGGTCGTTCTTCCCGATGCTCAGGTCAAGATTTTCCTTACTGCTTCTGCAGAGGTTCGTGCAAAGCGCAGATACGATGAACTGCTTGCAAAGGGCATGCAGGCTGATTATACACAGGTACTTGAAGAGATGATTCAGCGTGATTATCAGGATTCTCACCGTGCAATCGCTCCTCTCAAGCAGGCTGACGATGCCGTGCTTGTTGATACGTCCGATATGGATCTTGCTCAGGTGCTCGATACACTCAATAAAATTGTGAAGGAGAATATATAAAATGGCTTTTGATTATTCAGTAGTGCGTGACAGAAAATATTACAATGTAATCACAAAACCCCTGAGACCTTTCCTCAAATTGTTTCTCAGAGTCAAGTGCGTAGGCAAGGAGAATATCCCTCAGGAGGGTGCATTTATCCTGGCTTGTAACCACATAAATATTCTTGACCCCGTTATTCTTATATCAGAATGCAAGAGACCGATTCACTTTATGGCAAAGTCTGAGGCTTTCAAGAATAAGTTTGCTGCATGGTTCCTCACACATCTCAACGTTTTTCCCGTCAACAGAGGCAGAAATGACAAGTCTTCCGTTGAGTATGCAGTAAAGCTTATCGAAAACGGTCATATCCTGGGTATCTTCCCCGAGGGCACACGTTCCAAAGACCTTACGCCTGCAAAGGCCAAGGCAGGCGTAACCCTTATTGCAAAGCAGACTCAGGCTGATATTCTTCCTGCTTCTGTATACTGTGAAAAGAAAAAGGGTCTTTTCCGCAAGATTACAGTCCGTTTCGGCGAGATTATAAAGTATGAGGAGCTTGGTCTTGACGGCGAATGCTCAACACGCGAGCTGCGCGGTGCGGCCGAGAAGATAATGGGCGAGATTGTCGACCTCTGGGAGGAAGGACATTGCAAATAACTCTTGCAAAAACGGCAGGCTTCTGCTTCGGTGTCAATCGTGCGGTTGACCTTGTATATGCAATGCTCGATGAGGGCAAGCGTGTATGCACTCTCGGCCCGCTGATACATAATCCGCAGGTTATTGCCGACCTTGAGTCTAAAGGCACCAGAATTATAGATGAACCGTCACAGGCACTCGGGGGCGAAACACTTGTTGTGCGTGCGCACGGTGTTACGGCGGCTGTTGAAGAAGAGATTGCATCAATGAATATTGAGTGCTGTAACGCAACCTGCCCGTTTGTTAAAAAGATTCACAAAATAGTTTGTGAGAAAGTAAATGAAAACACAGCCGTTCTGGTCGCAGGTGATGCATCGCACCCCGAGGTTCAGGGTATTGTAGGTCACTGCAAGACGGAGTGTATAGTGTTTGGCAACAGCTTTGAACTTGAAAAAATTGCCGAAGAGCGACCGTATTTGTCTGAAAAAGAAATATTAGTGGTTGCTCAGACAACTTTCAGCACAAAAGAATGGGATTTGTGTGAAAAAAAGATAAAAAAACTATATACAAACGCAAATATTTTTGATACAATATGCTGTGCGACGCAAGAAAGACAGCAAGAAGCTTATGAGCTGTCACTTGTGAATGACGCAATGATTATTATTGGCGGCCGTCAGAGCTCCAACACCGCAAAACTAAAAGCGGTGTGCGAGCCCAATTGTCCTACCTATCTTGTCGAAACGGCGGATGAGGTAAGGCAGCTTGATCTGAGCGGCTGCACCCGTGTTGGCGTTACTGCAGGGGCATCCACCCCTGCCGGTATAATAAAGGAGGTACTACAAACCATGTCTGAAAACGTAATTGAAAATGTTCAGCCCCAGAATGACGCTCTTGAGGCTGAAAAGGAGCAGGTAACTGCTCAGGCAGCTGGTCAGGAAGCGACAGCAGTCGCAGAAGCTGCAGAGGAGTCCTTCGAGGCACTTATGGAGGAGTCACTCAAGAGCATGAGCACCGACCAGAAGGTTCGTGGTATCGTTGTTGGTATTTCCCCCAGTGAAATCCAGGTGGACATCGGCCGCAAGCAGACTGGCTACGTTCCGATTGACGAGTACAGCAACGATCCTACGGCTGACCCGTCCAAGGAACTTAAGATCGGCGACAGCATTGATCTCATCATCATGAAGACAAATGATGCAGAGGGCACAATGATGCTTTCAAAGCGTCGTCTTGATGCTACCAAGGCTTGGGCAGAAATCTGTGAAGCACACGAGAGCGGTGAGATTCTCGAGGGTACAGTATTCGAAGTTATCCCCAATGGCGGCGTTCTTGTTGCTGCTAAGGGCGCAAGAGTATTTATTCCCGGCTCACACACAGGCCTTTCAAAGGACGAGCCTCTCGAGCAGCTTCTCAAGCAGAAGGTCGAGTTCAAGGTTATCGACATAAACAAGCAGCGCAAGCGTGCTGTCGGCTCAATCCGTGTTGTCCTTCGTGAGGCACGCAAGGAGCTCGTTAAGGCATTCTGGGAAAGCGCAGCAGAGGGCAACGTTTACACAGGTACCGTTAAGTCTCTCACAAGCTACGGTGCTTTCGTAGATATCGGCGGTGTTGACGGTATGGTTCACATTTCCGAGCTCAGCTGGAAGCGTATCAAGCATCCCTCAGAGGTTGTCAGCGTTGGTGATACTGTTGAAGTATACATCAAGAAGCTCGACGCAGAGAACAAGAAGATTTCTCTCGGCTACAAGAAGGTTGAGGATAATCCTTGGGAGATTATGCGCCGCGACTATCCCGTTGATACTGTTTGCAAGGTTAAGGTTGTCGGCATGACAACATTCGGTGCTTTTGCAAACGTTATCCCCGGCATTGACGGTCTTATCCACATTTCTCAGATTGCTGATCATCGTATCAACAAGCCTGAAGAAGTTCTCAGTGTTGGCGATGTAGTTGACGTAAAGGTTACAGAGATCGACTTCGACAAGAAGCGTGTCAGCCTTTCAATCCGTGCTCTCCTCGAGCCTGCAGCTGCAGAAGCAACAGAAGAGGCTGCTGAAGAATCTACTGAAGAAGCAGCTGAATAATTAAACCCTAAAACAAAAGGCAGGAGCGCAGTTCGTTCCTGCCTTTTTTGGAATATTAAAACGAACGGAGCGTGTATTTATGGCAACAGTTCAGTATAAACCCTTTAAGCAGGACAAAAGAACGATTTATACTCTCAAAGATGGTTTGCCATCACTCAATGTTCTTGCCACCGCAGTTGATAAGGATGGTAAAGCTTGGGTAGGAACAGACAACGGCGTAGCTGTGTTTGAAAACGGCAGCTTTTCAAAGGTTGAAGGCTTTGACGGCAAAGTTCAGGTGCTGTTTGCCGATGCTGAAGGCAGACTTTGGGTTGCTTGCGGAAACACTGTATGCACGTCTGACGGCGCAAACAAGCAGGAGCTTGACAGCGACGTTGTTGCAATTTCGCAGGATCATTCCGGCAACCTCCGCCTTATAACACGTGATAATCTCTACAGATATGACGGCAAGTTTATTCTCTGGCACTCAAATGATGATTCTGTGCCGTACGATCTTGCCGCAGTAGGCGATGGCGAGGTTTACGCCGCAGTCGGCACATGCCTCAAGACTGCTTTCGGTAAGCGCCTTCGCTGGTTCCCCATAAATAATGAAACATCCGATATGCCCGAAACTCAGGTTCAGGCAGTAGCAGGCGATAAGTTCGGTATCCTCTGGGTTGGCACAAAGGATGGCGTTTTCGTATACGATGCACGTAACCATTGGGTGTCCAAAGCTCAGGTCAATGCGCTTTGCAGCTACAATGTCAAGAAAATTCTCTTTGGCAAAAGCGGCAAACGCTATGTAGGTACGGATATCGGCATTATGATTTATGACGGTGCAAAGCGTCACTTCTATGTTGAGGGTTATTGGCTACCCGACGGCGAGGTCACAGCTATCGCAGAAAGTGATGACGGCACCAAGCTCTGGATTGGTACAAAGAAGGGCGCGGTATGTATCGAAACTCTCACTATGACTCTTGCCGATAAAGCAAGACATTACGAGCAGATGACGGAAAAATACAACGTGCGCGATATCGGCTTTGTTACCAACCGTTTTGTCGACAACGCTTATGATTTTAATACCGGTTACGTTGAGATTTCCGATAATGACGGTCTCTGGACGGGTAGCTACCTTATCTCGCAGGCATACCGCTATGCTACAACAGGCGAGCAGGAGGCTCTTGATATTTCACGCCGTTCAATGAAGGCTCTGCTTCACCTGATGAAGATTACGGGCATCCCCGGCTTTACCGCCCGTGCAATCCGTCGTCCCGGTGAGGTCGGCTTCGGCAACGGTAATCCTGAGTGGCATCCTGCTAAGGACGATATAAGCGAAGTTGAGTGGAAGGGCGAAACCTCAAGTGATGAGATGGTAGGTCATTTCACGGCTGCCGCAACTTATTTTGATTTCTGCGCTGATGAAGCTGAGAAGAAAGAGATAAGCGATGCGATTTGTGCAATTGTCGATCATATGCTTTCACATGATTATAAGCTTTGCGATGCGGACGGTCTGCCTACAACCTGGGCTAACTGGAATCCCGATGATCTCAACCGCAGTGACCGTTGGTTCTGGGAGCGTGGCGTAAACGCTCTTGAAATGCTTGCATTCCTCAAGGTTGCTCACCATATGAGCGGCGATGAAAAGTATAATGCGGAGTATATTCGCCTTATCGAAAAAGAGCACTACGCTATCAATACAATGTACCGCAAGGTTGACGACGCTCACACTTGCCACATTGACGATAACCTCTGTTTCCTTATCTCAATTCCGCTTCTCAGATACGAGACAGACCCCGATATCCTTCATTGCTACCTCATCGGTATGCGTGAGCATTGGGAGTATGAGCGAGTTGAGCGCAACCCCTTCTGGAATATTCTCTACGGTGCATTTACAGATGAGTGCTGTGACCTTGATATAGGTGTCAACAGCCTTCGCGAAATGCCTCTTGATTTGCTTGAGCTCAAGATTATCAACAGCGTCAGAAACGACCTTGAGTGGGATTACTCACCCGAGAAGTTTGGCGAAGAGCCCAATATGAAGGAAGCACTTCCCTACGACGAGAAGCCTATGGCAACCTATGATACCAACCAGCTTATGGCAGACCGCACGCGTGACGATTATCGCCTTTGCGACGGTGCAATATATCTTATGCCTTACTGGGTTGGCCGTTACTACGGTCTCATCGGTGAATAAAATTACGGAGAAATCCGCAATCTCCCGTTTTTTTGCCCACTCGAAATACCTTAGTATTCCTTCGGGACAAAGAAAACGGCACCTTGCATAATTTCTCGTAATTTTAAAAAGAAACGGAGAAATCCGCGATCTGCCGTTTTTTGCCCACTCGAAATACCTTAGTATTCCTTCGGGACAAAGAAAACGGCACCTTGCATAATTTCTCGCAAATTTAAAAGGAAGCGGAGAAATCCGCAATATGTCAACCGGCTTTTTCTCAGATAATAATTGCGCATTGCGCATTGAATTGTGGTGATTTTATTGGCGACATTAAAATACAACGCTTTCAAGCAGGATATGCGTTGCCGTTACGATTGCCGTGACGGCTTGCCCTCCTGCAATATTCTCTCTGCCGCTGTTGATAAGGACGGCAGGGCATGGGTCGGCACCGATTGCGGTGCGGCTTACTTTGAAAACGAGCGCTTTGTTCCGTCATCGCTTTTTGACGGTGCGGTGCAGGCAATGTATACCGACAGGCAGGGTAACCTTTGGCTTGCCTGCGGTAATCTTATCTGCACGTCAGACGGCGAAAATAAGCAGGAGCTTGAGGGTAATGTTGTTGCTTTTTCTCAGGATCATGCGGGTAGACTTCGCCTTATTACAGATAAGTTTCTCTACCGCTTTGAAAACGGTGGGTTTATAAAGTGGTATTGGACAGAGAATGCAAACGTGCTCGATATGTGTGCTTTTGCTGACGGTGAGATTTTTGTGGCGGCGGAAAACAGCATCAAAACCGCTCTGGGTAAGCGCCTTCGTTGGTTTAACGTTTCGCCCGAAACCTCAAAGTTTCCCGATAGCCGTATCCAGGCTGTTGCAGGTGATAAGTTCGGCCTCGTCTGGATAGGCACCGATAAAGGTCTTGTCGTTTATGATGCGCGCTGTGATTACGTTACAAAGAAAAACGTCAAAGCACTCACAAGCTATAACGTTAAGAAGATTCTTTTCGGTGCGAGCGGCAAACGCTATGTCGGCACAGATATAGGTCTTATGATTTATGACGGTGCAACGCGCCACTTCTACGGTGCTGAATACTGGCTACCGGATAACGAGGTTACAGCAATTGCCGAAACGGACGGCGGAAACACAGTCTGGGTCGGCACTAAAAAGGGTGTTGTCTGCATAAATACGGTTATGATGACCCTTGAGGAAAAGGCTGATTTTTACCAGGATTACAACGAAAAGTACAACGTGCGCGATATCGGTTTTGTCGCACAGCGTGTGGTTCTTGATGACAGAGATTTATCTACGGGCGCAGTTTCAATTACCGATAATGACGGTCTTCGTCTTGGCGCATTTATTCTGGCGATGTCTTACAAATATGCCGCAACCGGTGATGAGGAAGCGCTCCGCCTTGCACGCAGAAGCATGAAAGCAATGCTGATGTTGATAAATATTACCGGCGTGCCGGGCCTTGTTGCCCGTTGTGTTCGCCGTAAGGGTGATAAAGCTTATTGCAGCAATATGTCAAAGTGGTACGATGCAGGTGAGTACGAATGGCTCGGCAATGTTTCAAGTGATGAAGTAGTCGGTCATTTTTCAGGTCTTTCGGTTTATTACGACCTGTGTGCGGATGAAGACGAAAAGCAGGCAATCAGCAAAGCACTCTGTGCTGTTGTTGACCATATTCTTGAGAACGATTATAAGCTCAGGGATGCTGACGGCAAATATACACGCTGGGGTAATTGGAATCCTGACGATATTAACCGCAATCCTGATTGGTCAGGTGAGCACGGCACCAATGCGCTTGAGCTGCTCGCTTTTCTCAAAACTGCTTATCATATGAGCGGTGATGAAAAGTACAACGCTGAGTATGTAAGGCTTATCAGAGAAGAGCATTATGCGATGAACACGATGCACTGTAAGGTAAAGGATGCACATACCTGTCATATTGACGATAACCTTTGCTTCCTTATCTTTATTCCTCTGCTCAATTATGAAACCGATCCCGACCTGAGATATGCATATCTTACCGGTATGCGCGAGCATTGGGAATATGAGCGTATAGAACGTAATCCGTTTTTGAATATCATTTACGGTGCGTTTACGGATGAGTGCGCGGATATTGATATTGCAGTGCGCAGCCTCAAAGAGATGCCGCTTGTGTATATGAAGATGAAGGTTCTCAACAGCCTGCGCAACGATATGGTTTGGGATTATTCGACGGAGGAATTCGGTGAACCTCCTCAGCTGAAAGAGCCGCTGCCTTACGATGAAAAACCCGTTGTGCGATACACCCGCAATCATTTCCTTGCAGATTCCACACCTTCCAAATTCTCTCTTCTTGAGGGTAACAGCTATCTGCTACCTTACTGGATGGGCAGATATTACGGTATAATAGGTGAATAAATTTTCATTTTTTCGAATATTTTATGAAAAAACTTGCACTGACTATACATTGGTGCTATAATGATTATAACTTTTTTATAGGAGGATTTTTACTATGTCCAAAAAAACATTTGTTAAAATTTTGTCAGTTGTTCTTGCGCTTGTCCTTGGTATGACAGCTCTCTGGGCTTGCGGCGGCGAGAAGGAGGACGAAAACGTTCTCGTTATGGCTACAAACGCTTCCTTCCCTCCCTACGAGTACAAAGAGGGTGATTCATTCGCAGGTATCGACGTTGAGATTGCTACTCTCATTGCAGAGAAGCTCGGCATGACACTCAAGATTGAAGACGTTGAGTTCGGCTCAATCATCGGCGGTGTTCAGAGCGGCAAGTTCGATATGGGTATGGCAGGTATGACTGTTACTGACGAGCGTCTTGAGATGGTCAACTTCTCATCTACATACGCTACAGGCGTTCAGGTTGTTATCGTTGCAGAGGGTTCAACAATCACTTCTCTTGATGACCTCAAGGACGACGGCTCCATGAAGTACGGTGTTCAGCAGGATACAACAGGTGATATCTACGCTTCCGATACACCTGAAAAAGGCGGCTACGGCAGCGATAACGTTATCCGTTACAAGACAGGTGCTGAAGCTGTTCAGGCTCTTAAGGCAGGCAAGGTTGATGCAGTTATCATCGATAACGAGCCTGCAAAGTCATTCGTTGCTGCTAACGAAGGCCTCAGAATTCTTGATGCTGAGTGGGCTGTTGAAGACTATGCAATCTGCGTAGCTAAGGACAACACAGACCTTCTCGATAAGATCAATACTGCACTCGCAGAGCTTGAGGCAGAAGGCAAGGTTCAGGCAATCATCGACAAGTATATCAAGGCCTGATTTTTAAACTGGCATAATAGCGGCGGGCGGCTTAAGGCTTTGCCCGCTGTTTTTATGGTAAAGGAGTAAAGAAATGACCGCGTGGATAATTTCCGATTATTTAACTTTTATGAAGTACAAAATTCACGACCTGTTCGAGGCAGTAAAAGCAGGTTGGGGCGATTTTGCAGATGAGTTCAAGCTCAATTTTATCGAGGGTGACCGTTGGGAGTGGCTGCTTGACGGTTTTAAGAACACTCTCCTCATAACATTCTGTTCATGCCTTCTCGGTATTGTGCTTGGTGTTGTTATAGCAATCGTGCGCTCTACCTACGATAAGACGGGCGCAGATATGAAAAAGCGCGGCGGCTTTGGCTACAGATTGCTTGCGTTTTTCAACGGGGTATGTAATATTTACCTTACAATCATTCGCGGCACACCCGTTGTTGTTCAGCTTTTGATTATGTATTTTGTAATCTTCGCTTCGTCAACAAACGGCACCGGTGTTGCTATTATTGCTTTCGGTATCAACTCAGGTGCTTATGTTGCCGAGATTTTCCGAAGCGGTATTATGTCGGTTGATAAGGGTCAGTTTGAGGCAGGCAGAAGCCTTGGTCTCAACTATATCCAGACGATGATTCACATCATCATTCCTCAGATGTTCAAAATTGTTCTTCCCACTCTTTGTAACGAGTTTATTGTTCTTCTCAAAGAGACGTCGGTTGCAGGTTACGTCGGCATTGTCGACCTTACTAAAGCGGGCGACCTTATCCGCGGCAGAACATTCTCTGCATTTATGCCGCTTATTGCGGTTGCGCTTATCTATCTCGTTGTTGTTATGATTTTTACAGCGCTGGTAAGAAAACTCGAAAGGAGGCTGCGTGACAGTGACCACTAATGATGTGCTTATAAAGGTTGAAGGTCTTAAGAAAGCTTTCGGCAATAATCACGTTCTCAAGGGTATCGACTCTGAAATTAAAAAAGGTGAAGTGGTTGTTGTTATCGGTGCATCAGGCTCGGGTAAGTCGACCTTCCTGCGTTGCCTCAACCTGCTTGAAGAACCCACAGGCGGCAAAATCTTCTTTGAAGGTACAAATATCACTGACCCCAAGGTTAACATAAACATTCACCGTCAGAAGATGGGTATGGTTTTCCAGCAGTTTAACCTTTTTAACAATCTTACAATTCTCAAGAATATCACTCTCGCTCCTGTTAAGCTCGGTATAATGTCAAAGAGTGAGGCTAATCAGAAGGCGATGGAGCTGCTCAGAAGAGTAGGTCTTGAGGAGAAAGCAAACGCTTATCCTGCTCAGCTTTCGGGCGGTCAGAAGCAGCGTGTTGCAATTATGCGTGCGCTTGCGATGAATCCTGAGGTGCTCCTTTTCGATGAGCCTACAAGTGCTCTCGACCCCGAAATGGTAGGCGAGGTGCTTGAGGTTATGAAGCAGCTTGCAAACGAGGGTATGACTATGATTGTTGTCACACACGAAATGGGCTTTGCCCGTGAGGTTGCAAGCCGTGTTATCTTCATTGATGAAGGTGTCATTGCTGAGGAGAACAGCCCCGTAGAGTTCTTCGCTAACCCCAAATGCGACAGACTCAAGGATTTCCTTTCAAAAGTTCTTTAATAACAGTAAAAGGCGGCATATCGTATGCCGCCTTTTATTGACTTGATATCGTGTTTGTGATAAAATGTATCGGCAAATATTAACTGGAGGAATACAAATGAAAAAGTTTATTGCAGTTATGCTCTGCTTTGCTTGTGTTTTTGCATTTGCAGCTTGTACTAAAAATGATCCGGAAGAAGAAACACAGCCTACGGGAGCACCCGGCGAATGGGTTACCGATGCCGACGGCAATGTCGTAACGACTCAGTTTCCTGTCCTCGTTCTTGACGAAAACGGACAGCCGCAGACAGATGCCGACGGCAAACCGCTCACAACGGTTGTCAACGATATTGCAACGTACCCTGCTGCACCCGGTGAGACAATTCCGACAACCGTTCCTACGGTTGCGCCCGGCAATACAATCCGCAGCGAGGAAAAAGCATGGCCGACAGAAAGCTATATGGCTAAGTTCCCCAAGCTCAGAGATACTGTTGACAAATCGACCTACAATAAGGATGATAACGGTCAGCTTACAACAATCTATATAAACGAAATCAGCTATGCCGATTTCGTTGCTTACCTTGAAACCTGCAAGGCTGCAGGCTTCACACAGAGCAACCCCGGTACGGTAATTCCCGAAAGTGCGGCACCCGGCAAGAGCTACGTCTATGCATCTGAGGCTAACGGCTTGTATATCACGATAAAGTACTGTACAGACGAGTATCCTTACCGTAGCTGCGATCTCTTTATTTCGATTGCAGATTATAATCGGCTTGAGGCCACGTTCTAAGTTGAAATCAAAAGCTCCGATTGAAGTTTTCTCTTCAGTCGGAGCTTTTTATGTCAGAAGATTTTCAGTTCATCTGCGCTCGGCATAGATGCCGCCGCGCCCATACGCCCTACAGCAATAGTGCCTGCTTTGTTGCCCATATCGCAGGCGGCGTAAATATCGCCGCTTCTTTTGTATTCAAGCGCCATTGCTGCGGTGAAGCAGTCGCCTGCAGCAGTTGTGTCAACAACTTTGCCGGGGTAGGTCGGCATTATGCGAAGTTCGTTGCCGTCCCATATCGAACAGCCTCTTGCACCCAGCTTTAGCACAATGTATTTCGCTTTGCTTCTTTCTTTGAGTATTTTTGATGCCTCGAGAATTGCTTCATCGCTGTCGGGTGAAACTCCCGTCAGCGCAACAGTTTCGCTTTCGTTGGGCGAGATTATTGTTGCGCCCTGCATTTTTTCGAGTGAAAACTGCTTTGCAGGCCCGCAGTCAATAACGGTTGTGATGCCTTTTGCGATTGCGCGGTTGACACATTCGGTTACAACCTCTTCGGCTGTTTCAAACTGCACAAGCAGAAGTCCGAGGTCGTCTGTTATAAATTCTGCTGCTTCTTTCGGGTCGATTTCAGCGTTTGCTCCTTCATACACAACAATGCGGTTTCTGCCATCACCGTCGAGTATGATTGCCGCCATCCCCGTCTGTGTGCCTGCGGTTGAAACGCCGGAAAAATCAATTGCGTTTGCCGCGAGGTTGTTAATCAGTTTCTGACCGTTTGCATCGTTTGCAACTTTGCCTATAATTTTTGTTGCGGCGCCGAGCTTTGCCAGGGCTGTTGCCTGGTTGGCTCCCTTGCCGCCGCAGGAGTAGCCGTAGGTTGTGCCGAGCACGTTTTCACCAACGTCAGGCACTCTTTCCATCCCGAGTATAATATCCATATTTATGCTGCCGACAACTGCGGCGCGAATTGAGCTGTACATAGTTTTCTCCTTGCTTATTATTCAGCTATGGCTGCTCTGAATTCTTCTGCAGAAACTGTCATATCTTTGTTTTTTATAAACAGTCCGCTCGTGCCGAGCACGAATATATCTGCACCTGCGGCGCTGAGCTTTTTACCGTTTTCGGGGCTCATATTGCCGTCAACCTCTATGGGGATATATCTGTCTGCGGTGCTGAGGAGCTTGCGTGCCTCGGTTACCTTCTGCTGTGCGCCGTCAAACATTTTCTGCCCTGCAAAGCCGGGTGTGACCGTCATAATAAGTGCCATATCAATGTCGTCAATAAATCCTTCAAGGCAGGTGAGGGGAGTGGTCGGGTTGATTGCAAGACCTGCCTGACAGCCGTGCTCGCGTATGCGTGCAAGTGTGCCTGCCGCATCGTTATCTGCTTCATAGTGTATGCATATAACGTCACCTTTATCAAGCTTCATTCTGTCAATAAAACGTGCAGGGTTGTCAACCATCATATGCACGTCAAGCGGTATATCCGTAATTGCTTTGATCGCATTCACAAAATCAAATCCGAGAGTGATGTTGGGCACAAAACTGCCGTCCATTATGTCGATGTGAAGATATTCGATGCCTGCCGCCTCAAGCTTTCTTACGTCTTTTTCAATGTTTGTAAGGTCTGCGCACATCATCGATGCGGAAAGAAGCTTTCTCATAGTTGTTTCCTGCCTTTGAGTTAATATTCAAACGGATTATACCACACAAAAAGTAAAATTAAAAGAAAAACTGTATATTTTTTACAAATCCTTGAAGTCTGTGTTTTTTTATATTATAATTATCAAAAATCCGACTTTGGAAAAATAGGGGGATTTATTATGTGGAATATTATAAGAGGTTTCGTTTCGATCTTTGTAGCGGTTGAAATGGCGATTTCGGGTATGATAAGCGGCGTACTCCCCAAGAGTATTGATATGCCTCAGATTCCCGAAACCGAATACGGTAAGTATGTTGACCCGTTTATAGGCACGGGCGGCACACCGTGGACCTGCGGTATGGTCAGCCCTGCGGCAACCGTGCCCTTCGGCTCGGTCAGACTCGGCGCGGATACCTGCTTCCTCGGCGGCGCTTACATCGTAAAGACAAATACGTCCGGCTATTACTATGAACACGGCCATATCAGAGGCTTCAGCCACTCCAGACTTTCCGGTACAGGTGCTGAGGACTATTCAATGTTCAGAGTTACTCCTGCTGTGGGTAGCAGTAAGGCAGGCCCCGTTGCATATTCTCACGCAAATGAGCAGGCTGCTCCCGGTTATTATGCTGTCTATCTTCCCAGCCTGGGCTGTCTTGCGGAGATGACCGCTGACATACATACGGGTGTTCACAGATATACCTTTAATTCATCAAAGGATGCAAGGCTGTATATCGACGTTACAAGTGCCGCCGCTAAGGCACAGTCACGCGACGGTAAGGTTGAGTACGACCCCGAAACAGGCATAATTAAGGGCAGCTGTCTTCTCTACGGTTCATTTGCCGGCAGATACGACGGTCTTCCCACATACTTTGTTGCTGTTGCAGATAAGCCCATTGAGTCTGTTGATATTTCTTCTGACCCCGAAGACTGCTCAATCGACATAAATTTCGGCAACCTCAAGGATCAGAGTGTTGAGCTTAAAGTAGGTATCAGCTTTGTCAGCGCAGAGAACGCAATGCTCAACCTTATGGAAGAAACAGACGGTCTCGGCTTTGACGATGTGCGCGAGAAGGCTGCCGCCGCATGGAATGAAGAGCTTTCTGTTATCAAGATTGATACAGATGATGAAGATATCAAAACCATTTTCTATACAGCACTTTACCACAATATGATAATGCCCACCAACTTCACCGACGTCAACGGCGAATATCTCGGCTTTGACAAGCAGGTGCACGTTGCGGAAGGCTATACCTACAGATCGGATATGTCGCTCTGGGATACTGCCCGTACAACTCATCCGCTCTACACTCTCATCGCTCAGGATATACAGCTTGACTGTCTTAACAGCCTTGTTGCAATGGGTATGCAGGGCGTTGGCGTGCTTCCCCGTTGGCCTCAGGGTGCAGGCTATGCAGGCTCAATGATGGGCGACATTGCCAATATTGTTGTTACCGAAAGCTATCTCAAGGGAATCAGAGACTTTGATTTTGAGACAGCATACACCTTTATGAAAAATTCTTCAGATAACCCCTCTTCAAGAGCAGGACGTGAGCACGTAAACGAGTACAATCAGTACGGTTACGTTCCGCAGGATCTTTGCCCCGGTAACGAATCTGCCAGCCGTACAATCGAATACGCCTGGGAGGATGCGGCACTTTCTCTCCTTGCAGGTGAGCTCGGTTACACCGAGGATGCCGCTAAGTACGCCGAGAAGTCGATGTACTACAAGAATATCTTTGATCCCGAAACAAAGTACTTCCGCGCAAAGAATTCCGACGGCTCATTTGAAAAACGTTTCAGCCCCTATATGACAACGTTTTACGATATGATTATGATCAACAAGTACGCTGACTACTACTGCGAGGGCAGTGCAAGACAGTGGCGCTGGAGCGCAACGCACGATATTGACGGAATGATTGAGCTCTTCGGCTCAAAGGAATATTTTGTCAGCGAGCTTGAGGACTTTATGGAAGATGCTTCCCGTAACAGAGCGGCTATGGACCCCGGTCACGGCTTCTGGGTAGGTAACCAGCACGATATTCATACACCTTACCTCTTTGCAAACGCAGACAGACCTGACCTTACACAGAAGTGGGTCAGATGGACTCTTGCAAACCGCTTCAGTACCGATATCAACGGCCTTGACGGCAACGATGACGGCGGTACAACAAGCTGTTGGTATGTATTCTCCTCAATGGGCTTCTATCCGCTTGCAGGTACAGATAAGTACTGGCTCGGCTCGCCCAACCTTGACGGTGCCGAGATTACTCTTTCAAACGGCAACACACTCAAGATTACAGCACTTAACCAGTCTGAAGATAATATTTACGTCAGCTCTGTTAAGCTCAACGGTGTTGAGCTTGAAGGCTGCTACGTAACACACGAGCAGCTTATGGGTGGCGGTGAGCTTGTGTTCACAATGAGCAATACAGCTCAATAAGGGGGTAGCGCAATGGCAACCGTAAAAGCTATTATCGGTTTTATTGAGGTCGTTTTGCTGTCGTTTTTTGCAATTCCCATAGGCGGCGATGTCAGCTACAGCTCGACAACCTATGTGCCGCCGACGGTTACAACACCTATGTATATTGTCGAGGATGGCGAGAGCGATTTCGTTATCGTTACCTCGGATTCACCGGATGAATGTATTCTTACTGCAGTTGAAGAGCTGCAGGTATATATCGAGAAGCTCAGCGGCGCTGAGCTTGAATACGTTAAAGAATCTGAGTTTGATGGCGGCAAGGCGATTGTTGTCGGTCAGACCGAGCTTGAAGCACAGATTGCACAGGTAGACCGTGAATCAATAGGTGCAGATGGATTTATGCTTTATTCCGACGGCACATATCTGCTGATTGCGGGTGGCGACAGCAGAGGCACACTCTACGGTGTTTATACTTTGCTTGAGGAGTATTTCGGTGTGCGTTGGTTTACACCTACGCTCGAGGTTGTGCCTGAAAGCGAAGATTTGATTGTCGATGCGGCTCTCAATCGCATTGTAAGGCCGTCATTTGCAATTCGACGCAATGCCTGCCCCGGTTCAACGGATAACTACCGCGCAAAGATGAAGGTGAACGTATCTTTCTGGAATGAAGCACCCGAATACGGCGGCTCACTCACATACGTTCTCTGGGACGTTACGCTTGATAAGCTTGTACCGGATTCACTCTTTGCCGAGCATCCCGAATACTTTGCAATGAACCCCGACGGCACACGCACAACCGATCACGTCTGCCTTTCACATCCCGACGTGCTTCCGATTGCAATTGAAAATGCAAGGCAGGCGATTCTTGCCTGCCCCAGAGAAACCTCCGACCACATTCACATCGGTCAGAAGGATAACTCGAATGACTGCCACTGTGAGCGTTGTGAAGCGCTGTATGCGCAGTACGGCAGCATATGTGCACCGACGCTGATTTTTACAAATAACTTTGCCGATGCGCTCGATGATGAGTTCCCGAATTTCACTTTCACTTTCTACGCATATGGCGAAACAGACCGTCCTCCGCAGGATCTTTCGCTCAGGTGTAACGATAACGTCGTTCCTGTTCTCTGCGGCATCCACAGAGCCTGCCGCAGCCATCCGATTACCGAATGCGGCGCTCAGGACGGCAACGAAACTTTCGTTAACCTGTATGGCGAGAATGAACCGACCGTTGCGCAGGATCATGCAAATTGGGTAAAGGTTGCGGACAGAACTTACATCTACGATTACACAATCAACTTCCTCAATTCGGTTCAGTTTTTCTCGAACCTTGAAACACTCCAGCCGACAATGCAGTATATGCACGATATAGGAATCACGGGCTATGTCTATAACTGCGGTGACGGACACAGCGCGGCATTCAACGAGTTGAGAAACTACCTCTACTGCAAGGTGATGTGGGATGTTGACTGTGACGTTGAATACCATATGATGGATTTCCTCAATGCGTATTACGGTGAGGCAGCCGCACCTTATATCAGAGAAATTCTCGACGAGCAGACAGCACAGATAAAGAAAACCGCTCACGCGTTTGATTTTGACTGGCACTATCAGTCAGGTTTCTATCCTGCTTCTGTGGTTATGAAGCTCAACAGACTCTGGGATAGTGCGCTGAATGCCGACGTAACGGAAGAGCAGATGTTCAATATCGAGGTTGCAAACCTCAGTTGGGAGTACTTTAAGGCTAATCAGTTCATCGGTGAATACAGCTTCCTCAATCCCTGGAGAATGAAGGCTAACGAAGAGCTGTATGATAAGTTTATCGAGCACAAGATAGACAGGGTTTCATCTTTCGGTCTGATTCCGCAGGATAAGAGCACGGTAGATTTTATGCTCCGCCCGTTCAACTGGAAATAAAAAATTAACCGTACCGTTATCGTTTGATAGCGGTACGGTTTTTTGTTAAGGTTTAGCCGTCTTTGAGCTGTTTCACCGTAAGTGAGTTGTCAACCGGGGTTTCGATGTAGTCAATAAGTTCATCGAGGTCAGACGTTGTTCTGAAAAGATTGTTGCAGTTTTCACGGATGAAATTTTTCTGCATTGCCTTATTCATAACCTCGTTGAGTCCGTCGTAGTAGTTGAGGATGTTGAAAATTGCAATCGGCTTATTGTGGCGGCAGAGCTGCTTGAGCGTGAGTATCTCAAAAAACTCTTCGTATGTGCCGATTCCGCCCGGGGCGATAATGAATGCGTCGGCATGGTCTTCCATAATCTGTTTGCGCTGTCGCATTGTGTCGGGTGTGATAAGCTCATCACACTCTTCATATATTGCCTCTACGTTTTCTTCATCGAAAAACTTGGGGATAACACCTATGATGTGTCCGCCGCCTTTTTTGATTCCTCTTGCAGCCGCACCCATAAGGCCGTTTGCACCGCCGCCGAATACAAGCGAATGTCCGCGCTTGGCAAGCTCTTCACCCAGTATTTCGGTCTGTCTGATGTATTCGGGGTCAATTGTCGGTGATGCGGCACCGTAAATGCAAATTCTCAATTTAAGCACTCCTTTCGTGTACTGTATATAATATGAAATAATCGGAAAAAAATAAACAAAATGCCGATAAGTATATCGTTTTCAGCATCATAAATACATTATGTCGTCTGATATATAGGGCTCGAACGCGCCGTCCGTAAATCCGCTTAAAAACGCAACGGCAGACAGCACAATAATTATCGAGGCAATAATTATGGCTATTATTGCTTTGACGGATTTTACCTTCATTCTTTTTGCTTTGACGCAGGATATAATGCCGAGAACAAGCCCGACATTTGATAAAACAAGTGAAATAATCGGAATCACACAAGTAACAAGTGAAGCGATGCTGAGTATGAGTGATGCGGTTGCGCCTTTTACCTTGGTGCGCTGCACGGGTGCAGGCGGCTGGGTGTAAACGGGCTGAGGCTGTGTGTAAGGCTGCGGCTGATATGGTGCGGCAGGCTGCTGCGTGGGTGCAGGGTTTGTCTGCTGTGCAGGTGCGCCGCATTGTGCACAGAATGCGGCATTTGCTCTGATTTGAGCGCCGCAAAATCTACAGTACATATTTTTTCACCTCATTGTTTCGGATGTTTGTTGGTTATGCGCCTGTGTGTTTACAGCAAATTATAGCATTATATTCAGTCTTCGTCAATGATTATGCTTTTGCCTTTGATGGGGTAATGTGCCAAATAAGGCATTATTGTGTAAAAATATTTGTTTTTATGGCGTGGATTTATGCAATTCTCTATTGATAAATATTAACTTATTATGTATAATATATCGTGAGATTCAATGGCTCAGAAATCAGAAAGGAGACTATCAAAATGAACTATTCACATGAAGTGGAAAAAATGTGTATCGTGGCTAAAGGCCCGCATCACGGTCCCGCTCCGATCCCTGAAGAGGGCAAGTGGGTAAAGGCATACGAAATTAAGGACATCTCCGGTTTCTCACACGGTGTGGGCTGGTGTGCTCCTCAGCAGGGTACTTGTAAGATTTCTCTCAACATCAAAGAGGGTATCGTCGAAGAGGCTCTTGTTGAAACAATCGGTTGCTCCGGTATGACTCACTCCGCAGCTATGGCTGCTGAGATTCTCCCCGGCAAGACACTCCTTGAGTGCCTTAACACAGACCTTGTCTGTGACGCTATCAACGTTGCAATGCGTGAGATCTTCCTTCAGCTCGTCTACGGCAGAACTCAGTCTGCATTCTCAGAGGAT
>JAFOBC010000366.1 GCA_017382015.1 Clostridia bacterium | reverse complement strand
CTGTTGTTACTGGTATCCTCAGCCTTATTCCTCAGCTCTTCTACGATCTTCAGGGCGAGAAGAGAGAGACAATGTATCGCGAGCTTTACGAGCGTCGTAAGCTTATGCAGGAAGCCGTCGATAACCATAACGAACAAATTTCAAACAACTGATTTTCAAAGCTGTCAGGCACACCTGGCAGCTTTATTTTTTATCAAACTGAAAAATTGAATTAATTTTTAAAAAAACATTGACATTCCAAATAAATACTGCAATAATAGCCGCGAAAAGAGTAATAAATGAGGTGATTAAAACGGATAACAAATCATTTCTTACCAACAAACCGCTTCCTCCTCAGATTGAAAGTAAAGCAACTGAATTGCTTTGCGGAGCAACACCGCTGATGTGCGTTGTTGCTGATTTGAAGCTTGATGGTACATACGGCGAATCCGCACTAATCATATGTTCAGACCGTATGATTGCTGTTGGTTCATTATTGCCTGATGGTGGAACAATGATTCTCTTTGAGGATATTGAAGAGGCAAAAGTTAAGCGTCTATACGGTAATGCTATTTTCAGAATCAAGTCAAAAGAAGGAAAAACCGTCGACCTACTCAGGTTTACTTACTCTGCAACAGATCTTTGCGACGCAGTTTCTGATTTCATCACTAAAGTTAAAGACGGAGCCGACATAGACGAACAGCTTGAAGTTGTAAAAATTACATACAATAACCTCAGATGTTTCTGTCCCAAATGTGGCCGCAAACTCGCTTCACCCGATGCAGATTGTCTTAACTGCAAGGGCAAAGGTAAAATGGTTGAGGTTTTGCTCGGCTACATAAAGCCTCACGTCAGAATGCTTGTTGTAAGCATAATCCTCTCCGTTATCACAACAGGTATGGCTCTTGTTCCGCCATACATAACCAAAATGATGGTTGACGACGTTATTCCGTCAAAGAATATGTCAATGCTTATCAACGTAATAATTGCGTTGATGGCGGTTTATTTGCTGCAATACGGCCTTGGTGCACTCAGAGCTTATCTTCTCAGAATCACCGGTGACAGAATAATAGTTGACCTTAAAAAAGATATTTACGCTAAGGCCCAATATCTTCCGATGAAGTTCTACGATAAAACCTCTACAGGTTCAATTATCAACAGAATTAACAGCGATACAACTCAGCTTCAGAACTTTATGCTCAGAATTACTCAGGAAGCTGTTGTTCAGTTCTTTATGATGATAGGTATCATAATCATAATGTTGATAATGGATTGGCGCCTCGCATTGTTTTCATTGGTACCTGTTCCTATTGTAGCTCTGCTCAGCCGTTATTTCGGCCGTAAGCTCTCCCCTATGTACCGCAGACTCTGGAGAAGATCAAGCTCAATATCAACAATACTCGCCGATACTATCCCGAGCATTCGAGTTATAAAATCGTTTACAAGCGAGAAAAAGACAATTGATAAATTCAACAAATATGTTGATGACTGGCTCAGAGAAGATAAAAGTGCTGCTAAAACTGCAAGCATATTCCCGAATGCAATAACTTTCTTTGTTACTTGCGGTTCATTGTTGATTTGGTTCATAGGCGGTCGTTATGTTATCAACGATCAATCAGACCTTACCCTTGGTATTCTGGTATCATTCATTTCATACGCCAGTATGTTCTACGCTCCTGTCAACTTCTTTGCAAGCCTCAGTGACAGCTATCAGAACGCACTTGCATCAACCGAAAAGATTCTTGATATAATCACTGCCGAGCCCGAACACAACTTCGGTGAAGGTAACGCACCTAAATTCCTTGAAGGTAAAATTGAATTTCGAAACGTTAACTTCTCATTTGACCGTTCAAAGAAGATTCTCAGTGATATCAATTTTGTCATTCAACCCGGCGAAACAGTAGGTATCGTCGGCACGACAGGTTCTGGCAAATCAACAATCATTAATCTACTGATGCGTTTTTATGACGATTACGAGGGTGAAATTCTTGTTGACGGAGTAAATATTAAAGATATCGATATGGATTTCTACCGTTCAAGAATCGGTTATGTTCAGCAGGAGCCGCTTATGTTCAGAGATACGATATTCAACAATATCGCCTACTCTCTCCCCGGCGCTCACGTTGACCAGGTCATAAATGCCGCCGATGTTGCAAACGCACACACATTTATTTCACGTCTGCCCGATGCGTACGACACAACTCTGGGTGAACGTGGCGTTGGTCTTTCAGGCGGTGAAAAGCAACGTCTTTCAATCGCACGAGCTGTCCTTAAGAATCCTAATCTGATGATATTCGACGAAGCAACATCAGCTGTTGACTCAGAAACTGAAAAGCTTATTCAGGATGCCATCGATCAGGTTATCCGAGGCAGAACAACGTTTATGATAGCTCACCGTCTCTCTACACTTAAGAAAGCTAACAGAATTCTCGTTGTTGATAAGGGCCGAATAATCGAAAACGGTTCACACGACGAGCTGATGGCACTCAAAGGTAAGTATTATAAACTTATCAATATTCAGTCAATGTCAGAAAAAGTCGCCGCTGACAAGCAAGCTGAAAACTTTGAATAAGGAGGTGCGTTAACATGGCAAAATACTTTATTGATGAACAGCAGGTTAAATTGACAGTTAATGATAAAATTTTCATTGACGCTGAGCTCTATACCGGCGAAAAGTTTACTATGCTTGAACCGCACCGACTTTTCCCTGTCAGCGGTCTGATGAAATATATTTCTCTGCTTGATGAAGAAGGCAATGAACAGATGATCATACGAAATGTGGATAATCTTTTGCCCGAATCAAAAGAAGCTCTGCTAAGCTGTCTTAACGAGCGATATATGATTCCGAAAATCACTAAGCTTGTCAAGAGAACCGAAAAGTTCCTTATATGGATGTGGACTGTTGAAACCGACAGAGGTGAATATACTTTTGAAATTATCAACAGCTATCAATCAATAAAAATACTTTATGACGGACGAATTCTCATCAAAGACGGAAACGATAACCGCTATGAGATACCTGATTTATATGCACTCGATAAGCGCAGTATCAAGCTGATACTTCCCGATGTATGATATAATGTAAAGGAGAACAAATATGAAACTTATAATTGCTAT
>JAFOBC010000365.1 GCA_017382015.1 Clostridia bacterium | reverse complement strand
TTATTCCGAGCCTTTCTGCGCAATCAAGCAAAACATCTTCAAACCGACTCAAATCGTTCTGCGGTATATCATCACCTGACGATACATACGCCGTATTTTTGTAGACAGGAAGTTTCTTCGGTGAATTTTCTTCGCTCCACGGGTTACTGTTTATAAGCTCATCTGCACTGTACGCAAAATACGCTTCTTTACTCATCCCGCCATCAAAAATATCTGACAATGAAACACTCGGCAATTCAGCGCGTTGATTATAAACTGCAAAGACAGTAACAATAATCGCTAAGCACGCAGCAATCGCGCCTATTTTCGCAAAAAGTTTTGAAATTTTCTTTTTTTCTTTCGGCGCAGCAGCCTCAATAAACTCATCCTTTATATCCTCCAAAGCAAACATAACCATTTTATTTTTCATATGTTAATCCCCTCCTCTTCAAGCTGTACTCTAAGTTCGTTTCTCATCCGCATAAGTCGCATCTTCACCTTGCTTTCGCTAATTGAATAATCAGACGCTATATCCTTGATTGTGCTCATATACCAGTATCTTCTGACAAAAATATTCCTGTTTTGCTCAGACAGGGATGCAAGAAAAGAATTCAATGCATCTGTTATTGCAAACCCCTGTGTAAAATCACCGTTATTGTCAGGTATGCACTCATCCAGTTCATCGAGCACAAGTTGTACTGTGCCCTTGCCACGTTTTTGCGCTGAAGCTTTTTCGTACATATTCAGCGCCAGACGACGCGTAATTTTTCCGATGAAAGCACGCAAACATTCAGGCTTATACGGCGGTATCGATTTCCACATACGCATATACGTATCATTCACGCATTCCTGTGAATCGTGCACGTTATGCAAAATATTTTGAGCAATACTCATACAGTAGCCACCATATTTATGCTCGGTTTCTTTTATTGCGGTTTCATCTCTTTCGAAATACAGAGCGATAATTTGTTCATCCTGCATTTTCTTCCCCCCTTCACTCCTAAAGACAGATTTACGAACCGCTTCGTCACAAAAACATAAAATAACAGCCCTGCCCCACCAAGCAAAGCTGTTATTTACGATATTATTCATCTATATATTTGCCTACAAACTCCCAGACCTTATCGAAATATTTCACAGGGTCGGTATCGACGGACACAGCGTGATCCGCCTCAGGAATTGTGAGAATATCCTTTTCGCCGTTGAAAGCCTCATAGTTTTTGTAAACCATTTCATACGGCACGAAGTTATCAGCTTCACCGTGGATGAAAAGCATAGGCGTTTTGGATTTTTTGAGCGCCTCAACGCTCGAAGCCGCCTTGAAATCAAGGTCTACGTGGCGCTTGATGCAAAGCTGTGAAGCATAGAGATACGGAAAAACAGGCAGATGGAACATTCTGACAATCTGGTGAGAAAACTCATCCCACACGCTTGTATAACCGCAATCCTCAATTGCGCACTTAACATTATCCGGCAGGTTTTCGCCAACAGCCATCATAACAGTTGCCGCGCCCATTGATTCGCCATGCAGCACAATCTCAGCCTTGGGGTCGAGCGCAACAACGTAATTAACCCACGCAACAAGGTCGAGCTTATCAAGATAACCCATCGTGTAAGCGACAACACCCTTGGGAGATTTTATGCCTTTTTCGTTGCCACGCATATAGGGCATTACAAGGTTGTAGCCTTTTTTATAATATTCCCTTGCATAGCGAGCCATTGCACCGGGGCCTGCCGTGTAGCCGTGGCAGACTATCGCCCACTTGTGGCTGTCACCGTTTCTGAAAAGCACAGCCGTAGGTCTGTCGCCGACAGAGTTGACGGTGTTAACATCGCTGTGAGGTGTAGAATCAAACCACTCTCCTGCACCCTCGCAGATATTGAACTGCGGCTTTACGCTCGGCTCAACGGGCTCCTCACCAAAAATTTTGCTCAGCTTATCGCTGCCCTTTTTGGTAAGCACACCGTACCACAAAAGCTCACCCACAATAAACGGCGAAGCGGCGGCAACAGCAAGCGCAGAAGCACCGACGCCGGTAAGTATTTTCTGATAAAGCTTCATTTTCTATCAGCTCCTTTTAATCTATAATCTGTATTTTAAACCATTTTATTCCTGCGGTCAACACAAAATGGGATATAAAAAAGAGAGCTGTAAGAAACGAAAGTCTCTTACAGCCCTTTAACATCACTTATTTATTATTGAGGTTGCTCTGCTGCTGAGATGCACTCATCATACGAGCCATAAGACCCGGTCTCTTCTGCCTCTTCGGCTTGTAAACGGGCGGATTCTTGAGCTTTGCCTTTGCCCTCTTGCCTCTTGCGGAAGAAAGGTACTTGTTGACCTTGATGACAGGGCCCATAAGGTCGTCACACATATAGTCACAGCAGTTGGCAAGCATAACCTGATCTTCACCCAACTCACCAAGAAGTGTAACAGCAATAATGCTCTGTGTCTCGTTTGTTGCGTCGGGGTAGATATCGTTGAGGAGATTGAAGAGCTTTCTCATCTCTGTAGGGTCATTACGTCTGATTGTTTCCATAACAGACTGTGCACAGCCATGAGCGAAGAAATCCTCAGCAAGAAACTCGCCGTATTTTTTGATATTCTCGTTATACTCGGCACGGTGCTGAGAGTAAAGCGAAGCTGTAAGACGGCTTGCAAGAGTGTTTGCATCGTAATAAACGCTGCCGCTTCTTGCCGCTGCCTTGGAAACAGTCTTGGGAGCTTTAACCTTGGGACTGCTTGTGGGCTTGCAGAATTTTGCCATTACCGTGTCGGAAACCTCACCGCTGACAGAGCGGATATCCTTATCATCACAGCTCTCAGGGTCGAGAAGAGATTCGGAAACCTTTGTGTAATCGGAGAAGTTGCCGTCATCATCTACAGTTGTGGAAATTTCAAAAGTGAGCTTATTGTCGAAATGCTTGAGCGCAACCGCACCTGCTTCACCCTTGAAATCGAGACGGTAGCCAACACCGTTATCGCCCTTGGCAACGGGAGATTCATCCTTGCCTACGCCCTCGGGGCGGACAACAGACATACCTGCCTGCTTCATTGTAGGCTCAATTGCCGCATAAATTTTATCGAGAGCTTCTTTGATATCAATCATACTCATTCACGTGCGACATATATTACCGCCGCACACTCCTTCCGTAAAATATACATATACATTGATAGTATATCACAAGTAGCGGCGTTTGTCTATCACTATTATTTTATTTTTGAGCTGTGCGATTGCGGAGCATCTCCTGCCTGACAGGCTTGATAAGTGATATTACAAGACCTGCCGCAACAGCTGTCAGCAAAAGCTCAGGCAACATATATGCGGCATTATAAATCACCGAATATATAAGCCCCAACAGCTCGGGATTGCATTTTTCCATAAGCATTGCGGAGAAATCGCCAACCATAACCTCGCCGAAAAACCACTCGGCATACGACCTGTAGAAAATATAGCCGGACACAACGTGAACAACATATCGCATAAATACCGCAACAGCCGTACCCAATGCAAACGCCAACGTATGATTTTTCAGCTTGTTTTTGAGCATACCTGCCGCGCCGACAACGCTGAAGGCTACGAAATAATCGAGAATAAGAATCAGGATAACGTTAACCGCACCCTGACCTGCAAACGCCTGGCTCATCGTTGCGCCGAGCACAGCCTGCAGAACACCGTGAACAAGACCGCTTACCAGACCCCAGCGGACACCGTAGGTATAGCTGAGTATGGCTATAGGCAACATCGAGCAAGCGGTAATGCTGCCGCCAAACGGCCATTCGAACACCTTGATGAACGAGAGCACGGTTGCAAGGGCGAGCATAACACCGCTCAGGGCAAGTTGCTTTGTTTTTTCCGTACGGTTGAGATTTTGCTTTGACATTTTGAAAATCACCTTTCATCTGAAAATTGCAACAAAAAAACGCCAAGAGGAATTTCTCCTGTTGGCGAATTGTAAAATCTGCTGCAACTCTTAAAATTCCTACGCCGGCATTACCCGGATCAGGTTCATGGGTTACGGACTCAAAGCCCGAATCTCAGCCGATAACATCAGCACCCCTTTGGCATTTTCTGTTGTCGAGAGCGATTATAGCCGAACCGTCCCGATTTGTCAAGCACTTTTTTGAACAGAGAAAAAGAAAAAAGCCTGAGCAACCAAACGGTCGTTCAGGCTTCTGGAGCGGATGACGAGGCTCGAACTCGCTACCTCCACCTTGGCAAGGTGGCGCTCTACCAGATGAGCTACATCCGCACAACATCAGCTATTATACATAACACTTACTGATTTGTCAAGAGATTATTATAATTTTTTGCAATATTTTTTATCATCATAAATCAGCACCAAGGTTGATTTGCCGGACAAAATATAATATAATAGCGAATAAGAATTAACAAACTCGGGAGGAACCGCAATGAAAAAATTTATTTCCGTCATCCTTGCTGTTGTGCTTGCATTTTCCTGCACAGCAACCGCATTCGCAAACCAGGAAGAGGTTACGCCGATTGTCATAGTACGCGGCCTTGATTTCGGCGCACTTACAGTTGACCTCGGCACAGAGAACGAGCGCCCTGCCCTCTCTGTTTCGGCAGGCCCGATTATCGGCGCTGTTTTCAGCCTTGTTGTTTCAACCTTACTCAGCGGTATGGACGGCGCAGTTGACTCCATCTGTGACTTTGTCAACGTGCTGTTTGCCGATATGGCCTGCGACAAGGACGGCAACACGATTGCCAACGTTTCGGTTAAAGAATATCCGCTTGCAATGAGCAACTACCCCGAAGATCTTGAGGGATTCAAAGAGTACGGCCAGTGTGAGCCCGGCATTGTTGCACAGGCAGCAGAAGAGCTCGGTGCAGAGAACGTATACTACGTTACATACGACTGGCGCCTCGACCCCTACGTTGTTGCAGATAAAATCAACGAGCACGTTGAGCTTGCACTCAGCGACAGCGGCAGTGACAAGGTCGACATCGTATGCTGCAGCCTCGGCGGTGTTATGACTCTCGCTTATCTCGATGAATACGGCTACGACAATGTTGAAAGCTGCCTGTTCCTCTCTTCAACAATCTACGGCTCATACGTTGCAACCGATGCCCTCAGCGGCAACATCGGCTTCTACCCCGAAATTCTCAACAACTTCCTCGCTCACAGCGTGCCCGACGTTCAGTGGCTGTGGACAATCCTTGATATAACCGGTATCACAAGAGTCCTCTGCAACGTTGTAAACAACATCACAGAAAAATACAAGACTGAAATTTATGAAGGCACAATGCGCGACTCATTCGGCACAATGCCCGGTATGTGGGCAATGATGCAGACTGACGAATACGAAGCCGCAAAGGAATTTGTATTCGGCGATGATATTGCAGATTACGAGGGTCTTATTGAGCGCACGGATAAATTCCAGGCATTCAGAGAGACAAGAGACGATTTCATCAAGCAGATGATGGCAGACGGCGTTATCGTAACAATCGTCACAGCTTACGGCAGCCCCGTAACACCCGTTTACGACCGCGCTTATGTTGACGGCGACGTTATTCTCGAAAGCGAGCTTATGTCCGCAGGCGCAACAATAGCACCCTACGGAGAAGAGCTTGCCGAAGATTACGTACCTGCTGACCCGACAAAGCTTTCACCCGACAGAAGAATTGATGCTTCAACCTGCCTCCTGCCCGACAGCACATGGTTCATCAAGGATACTTGCCACGTTCCCTGCAACTACGGCTCCGAGCTTGCAGAAATGCTGTTCTGGCTTATGAGCACCGACACACAGCCCACAGTAACAACAAACGAGCTGTATCC
>JAFOBC010000364.1 GCA_017382015.1 Clostridia bacterium | reverse complement strand
TGAAGATGCTGCGGTAACCGTTGTAGTTGGGGTCTGAGAAAGGAATTGCAATAATCTTTTCGTCAGCCCTGCCGTTGTCAAGCATCTTGATAACGCCGATGGGATAGCACCTGACAAGAGTCATCGGGTGAATCGGCTCGGCACAGACAACAACAACATCCAGCGGGTCGCCATCGTCAGCATGGGTGCGCGGAATGAAACCGTAGTTTGCAGGGTAGTGAGTTGAGGTGTAGAGAATACGGTCAAGCGAAAGCAGACCCGTTTCCTTATCAAGCTCATATTTGTTCTTACTGCCCTTGGGGATTTCAATAACCGCGACAAAATCTGTAGGCGTGATACGCTTGGGGTCAATATCAAGGTGGATATTAGGTGTCATTTCAAGCAGACCTTTCAGACTAATTATTCAGCAACAGCTGTTGTTGCATTGGGGTCTGCCCAATTAAACTCATAGCAATCAGAACCGTTTACAACAAACTTGAGTGTTGTTTCGCCAAGGGAAGAGAGTGTGCCTACACCTGTAACGTTAACCTCAACCTCGATGTTACGGTTGAACTCAACCTTGATTACTTCGTCAGTAATTCTGTTGATTTCCATATAGATTGTGCAGCCTGTGTACTTAGCCTTGTATGTACCGTCGTACTTGACGTAGCCTTCAATTGCCTTCATCTCTTCAGCAATCTTAGCTCTGTCGGGAATATCGAAGATTGAACCCATAAGGCCTGCGCCTGCCTGAGGATCTTCCTCATCGACAAGTGTGATTGTAATCTTACGTACGTCTTCGTCAACCTCGATGTACTCGGTTGTAACGGTTTCGCCCTCGGGAAGGTTAGCCTGCTCAGCTTCTGCCTTGCTGGATGCTTCCTCACGACGGCTGAATGCCTCAGCGTTGACAGCAATCTGGTATGCACCGTCTTCACTCTTTGCGATGTGATCCATCGTAAGAACAAAGGGAGCATCCTGACCCTTCATGGGGATGATATCGGTAAGAGGATCGCCGTAAGCAACCTCTGCGCCGCGACCGTCGTTGAAGCCCTTCTTCATGAGCTTGACGATTGTGGGAAGTGAAGCCTTGAAGTTTTCGTTTTCGCAGTCGAAGTTTTTGGGATCGAAGCTGCTTGAGTAATTGACAGCTACCTTACCTGCCTTTACCTTTGCCATAAGTGTATTGAAGTAGGCAAGGACTTCTGCGGAATCAGTTTTGAGCGGTGTTGCACTTGCAACTGTTGTGGGCTCGGTTGTTTCTTCTTCTGCGCCGCCGCCAAAGAGAGAGCAGGACGTAACGCCGAGGAATACGCAAGCCGTAAGCACGAGAGCAAGGATTTTAATAGTTGTAGATTTCATAACAGTGAAAACTCCTTTCGGTTTATAACACTTTGTGGAATTATAACATATATTTATACAAATTAAAAGGTATTTTTTGAAAATTGTCAAAAATTTAATAAGCCTGCTCATCTTCCGACGGGCAGGCTTACGTTTTTTAATCAGTTATTCAGATTCTTGCAACGCCTGAATCGCGTGCTGCCTTGGCAACAGCGGCGGCAACAGCATCCTTGACTCTGGGGTCAAATGCCTTGGGAAGAATATAATCCGCATTAAGCTCTTCATCCGAAATGAGGCTTGCAAGTGCGTTTGCAGCGGCAACCTTCATATCCTCGTTGATGTCGCTTGCGCGTACGTCGAGAGCACCGCGGAAAATGCCGGGGAATGCAAGCACGTTGTTGACCTGGTTGGGGAAGTCGCTTCTGCCTGTGCAGACAACTGCCGCACCTGCCTCGCGTGCAAGGTCGGGCATAATTTCGGGTGTGGGGTTAGCCATAGCCATAACAACGGGGTTTTCAGCCATTGTCTTAATCATATCGGGTGTAACAACGTTGGGAGCGGAAACGCCGACAAATACGTCCGCACCCTTGAGCGCATCGGCAAGTGTACCGCTGATTTTGTCGTTGTTTGTGTAGGTGAGAATCTCGTGACGGGGCTCGTCAATATCGTCCTTTGTGGCGATGATGCCCTTCTTGTCACACATAATGATATTCTTTACACCCATCCACTTGAACAGCTTGGAGATTGCGATACCTGCAGCGCCTGCGCCGTTGAAAACAACGGTGACGTCCTTGATATCCTTACCGACAATCTTGAGCGCATTGATAAGCGCAGCGGAGCAGACAACGGCTGTGCCGTGCTGGTCATCGTGGAAAATCGGAATGTCGCAGATTTCCTTGAGCTTGCGCTCGATTTCAAAGCAACGGGGTGCACCGATATCCTCAAGGTTTACACCGCCGAAGCTGCCTGCAAGCAGAGAAACAGTTTTAACGATTTCGTCAACGTCCTTTGAACGGATGCAAAGCGGAATTGCATCAACGTCGCCGAACTCCTTGAAGAGCACGCACTTGCCCTCCATAACGGGCATACCTGCCTCAGGGCCGATATCGCCAAGGCCGAGAACGGCAGTACCGTCGGTAATAACGGCAACCGTGTTCCAGCGGCGTGTAAGCTCATAGCTCTTGTTTATATCCTTCTGAATTTCGAGGCAGGGCTGTGCAACGCCGGGGGTGTAAGCGAGCGAAAGTGACTCCTTATCCTGCACCTTTGCGCGTGCGGTAACCTCTACCTTGCCCTTCCACTCATAGTGGAGGCGGAGTGATTCTTTTGCGTAATCCATTTTTTATCGTCCTTTTGTATAGAGTAATGAATTGGTTGTGTTTAGCGATATATCGAAAATCCCGTCAGGGATTTATATCGTTTTTAGTTCTCCCAGGGGAACTTATAATCAAGCTTCAGATCGTCACGAACCTTGTTGAACTCAGCCTGAACAGACTCATTGATCGGAACACCGCTATCCTTACG
>JAFOBC010000363.1 GCA_017382015.1 Clostridia bacterium | reverse complement strand
TTCGTAGCAGGGTACTTCAATGTTGTTGATGTACTTGCCGTCGTTATCTTTTTCGATAAGGCTGAGTGCATTGTATGTGCCCTCGTACATAGCCTGAGTCAAGCCGACGTCACTTCTTGTTACGATTGATGCGAGCATATTGGGCAGTGCACGCTGGATGAGCGGCATAACGTCGATTTCAAGCGGCCAGCCTGTAACGTAGCCTGTTTCGTCGGGTACCCATTCGCCGTTTTCGTCAACAAGGTATGTGTTGTTCTGGCTCATACCGTGTACGATGATAACAGGTGTCTCTGTGTCATAGTCTGCAACGTATTCCGGTTCAGCTGCAAAAGCTGACAAAGAAAACAGCGTTGCAAGCACAAGGAAAATACTTATTGCTCTTTTGAATTTCATAATATTATCCCCTTTTTTTGTTGATGAGAGAATTTTACCAAATTAATGAAAAAAACTCAATTCGATTATATCACAAGGTTTGGGTTATATTTTTGGTTAAATATACAAAACTTTGCTTTAAAGAGGTAACTAAAAAGACTGACGGTTAAATTCCGTCAGCCTTTTTGATGATGTTTCTTTTGAATTGGCGCCGTTTGATCAGGTATATGCATATGAGCGGAATATCCGCAAGCAGCCAGGCAGCAGGCGGTGCGTAACAGATTGCGTCAAAACCGATAATGGGCGTGAGTATGAACGCAACCGAAAGCCTGCCGAAAAACTCGCCGATTCCCGCAATAGAGTTTGCATAGGTGAATCCGAGACCCTGTAGTGTGTTTCGCATAAGAAAAAGAATTGCAACAAGGCTGTAGCACTGCGCAATTGCAAGAATATACCGTTTTGCCGCCGCCATTATTTCGGGGCTGCTTTCTGTAAGGAACAGCGACACAACCGACGGGCCGATGGTATAAAGCGTTATGCTCATAATAACCGATACCAGGATGTTGAGCACAAACAGCTTTTTAACTGAGCTTAGTATTCTGTTGTAGTTGCCTGCGCCGTAATTCTGCCCTACAAATGTCTGGTTGGCAACGCCCAGGCTTGACATCGGTATGTTTGTCAGCTGTTCGACTCTGCCTGCGGCTGTGAAGCCTGCAATAACGTTTGTGCCGAATGAGTTGACAACGCTTTGCATACACATTGAGCCTATTGATGTTATGGTGAATTGAAGCGATACCGGTACGCCGAGCTTTATCTGGTGCAGAGCAGTTGATTTTTCCAGCCTTAAATCTTTGCGTGTTATTCTGATATCCTTGTTGAATTTAAGCACATATATACCGTTGAGCGTGCAGGCTGCAGCGTGTGAAATAAGTGTTGCTGCCGCCGCGCCTTCAACACCCCAGCCAAATTCCTTTACAAACAGTAGGTCGAGCACAAAATTGACAACAACGCTCACGCAGAAGAAGTACAGCGGCTTTTTGCTTTCGCCAACTGAGCGTGAGATAGCTGTAAAGTTGTTGGAGAGCATCTGAAACGGGATGCCGTAGTAGAGAATGTTTATGTATGCGGAGGAAAGACCGATTATATCATCAGGAGTTCCGATAAGCTTCAGCAGAGGGTAGGAAAGCAGATGTGAGGTGACGACCAGCACAAGACCTATGACAAAAGCAAGGCAGATGCTGCTGCCTGCATATTGCGAGAGCTTTTCTTTGTTTTTCTCTCCGAAAGCGTGAGCAACGGGTATTGAAAATCCGCTTGTAAGTCCCAACGCCGCACCGACGATGAATGCGCCTATAGGGCCTACCGAGCCTACTGCCGCAAGCGCCTGAGAGCTTACATACCTGCCGACGATTATGTTGTCTACAAGGCTGTAATTATATTGAAGTATGGAAGAAGCCATAATCGGCAAAGCAAAGCGCAGCACGCTTTTGAGCGGACTGCCGTAGAGCATATCTGTTTTCTTCATATTACTGCTTTCCTCATTGATCGGGTGATGGGGAAATTATATATTTTTTATGCTTGTTATGTCAATAAGAGAATGTGAATTAAGAAAAAACCTGTCTGCTTTTCGGTTCAGACGGGCTTTTTCGTTATCGGTAAAACGTGCTCATATTTTCTTTTTCATCAGTCCGTGCTTGTTGCAGTAGATGTAAAGGTATCCTCTGCCGCGAAGCTGCAGTCGTGTCTGTGCGTCGCTCTCGGGGTAGAATTTTACAAACTGAACTCTGTCGGACGTTATGTGTGCTATGAACGATATGAAGTGAGTTTTGCTCATCTCGTGGTTAACCGTGATGAAGCTTTCGTCTTCAACAGGCTCAATCTCAATTCCGTGTGCCTCATCAACCTCTTCTGCTTCGAGCGGCGGCAGGCTTATTCCGCAGCAGCTTATTACAGCGTCACCGGTTGAACGCATTACGTTGCCGCATATGGGGCAGACGTAAAATTTAGAGCGCAGTATATTTGAGGATATATTCTTGTTTGTCACTGTGTCGCCCGACATCAGCTCCATTACCGATACGCCAAGTGCTTTGCTCAGCGGTTCGATAAGTGTAATATCCGGCAAACCCTTTGCTGTTTCCCATTTTGATACGGCTTTACTGCTGACACCTATCATATCTGCAAGCTGATTTTGTGTTATTCCCTTTGTTTCACGCAGGCGTTTTATTGTTGAGCCTGTTATATAGTTGTTCATATCTCGCGTCTCCTTTTTCGTGTTTTTATTATAATTCATCCTGCAAAAAATCACAACCTACGTTTCGTGGAGTTGAAATAAGGTAAAAGCTGTGATATAGTAAAAGTGAGGTGATTTTATGCCGCTTAGAATAATCCGACAGGATATAACCAAAATGCAGGTTGATGCCATCGTCAACACAACCAACGAGGAGATGGTGGGCTACAGCGGTGTCGATTTTGCCGTGCATAAAGCTGCAGGTCCTATGCTTGATAAAGCATGTGCAAAGCTTGCTCCCCTTGCTCTCGGCTCTGCTAAAATGACAAAGGCATACAATCTTGATGCGAAATATATAATTCACACCTCAGGTCCGATATGGCGAGGCGGTTCGGAAGGGGAGAGCATAATCCTCAAATCCTGCTATCTTGAATCGCTTAAGCTTGCAGTTGAAAAAGGCTGTGAAACGGTTGCTTTTCCGCTAATTTCTTCCGGCAATTACGGCTTCCCGAAAGATCAGGTGCTGAGGTTTGCCGTTCAGGTTATAAC
>JAFOBC010000362.1 GCA_017382015.1 Clostridia bacterium | reverse complement strand
TTCACCTCTGAGTTCCTCCTGAAGCTTCTCACCATCATCATAAACAGGAAGCAAGGAAACTGTCTTGATATACACAAGGCGTGCCGCCATTTCGAGAAATTCACTTGCAATCTCCATATTTTCAAGCTGCATAGCGCGAATATATTCGATATATTGATCAATAAGTTCGGTTATAACAACATCGTTTATACTAACCTTATGCTTACTTATAAGAAAGAGCAACAAATCAAGCGGCCCCTCAAAAACTTCTGTTTTATACTGAATAGGTTCCAAAAAAACTCTACCCCTTTAATAGAATCAAAAAATAAGTTCAAACGGTAAATTTGCAACAAAACTCAGCGCATTATAAACCCAACCGGAAAGTATAGACAAAGGCGCTGACAGTATATTCGTAAAGAGCAGAACCATAACAACAATCATAATGATACGCTCATACTTCATAACTTGGAAATACAGTTTGTCAGGAAGAACTACGCTGATAATTCTGGAACCGTCAAGCGGAGGTACAGGTAAAAGATTGAACACTGCAAGGTTAATATTTATCGTGGCGCAGAATCCAAAGAAATACATAATAATCTGCATAAGCAAATACATATCAGCGCTGACATAATAAAAATTGATTACATTAACAATATTGAGCAATATCAACGAAATAAAAGCCATAATCAGATTAGAGACCGGACCTGCCAAAGCAACAGCCGCCATACATCTTTTTGCATGTCCCGAATCGTAAACTTTGCCGTCGCCAAAAGTATACACGTTATTCTGAACGCTGTTCTTATTCTTTTTGCGGAAGTTACGCATATTGACAGGAACCGGCTTTGCATAACCGAAACCGCACAGAACAATCATTAACGCGCCTATCGGGTCAATATGTGCAAAAGGCGACAAAGTGAGTCTGCCTTTCAATCTCGCTGTTTTGTCACCAAGTTTGTCCGCAATAAAGGCGTGAGCAAATTCATGAATGGGTAAAACACAAATAACAACAAAAACTCTTACAAGCAGTTTCATTAATACTTCAACGAAGTTTCCGTCACCTGTAACAGATCTGAATAAATCAATTAACATTTTTCACTACTCCAAAATCTTTCCTTCGCGATAACAACACGGTCGTTACCTGAATAATCTTTAATTACACAAACATCTTTAAAGTATCTGCTGAAAATAAGAGCAACATCGCTCCCCTGCTCTTCGCCTATTTCAACAGCTACCATACCATCCGGTTTAACTGCGCAAAACCACTTTTCAGCAATTGCGCGATAAAAATCGAGACCGTCATCTCCACCATCAAGTGCCATTCGTGGTTCTGCAAGAACCTCACGTTGCAGACAGCCAACAACATCACTTCTGATGTAAGGAGGGTTTGAGAGCAAAATATCGCAATTTTTACCTTCAAACAAATCTGCACCGTCAAACAAATCACCTTTGACAATGGTCAGATTATCAGCATTGTTGTACTCTTTGTTCTTCAGAAGATATGCTAAAGCCTTATCGGATTTTTCAAGAACCGTAACATCAGAACCCGGCAAAAGCTTTGATACAGAAATTCCTATACAACCGCTGCCTGAACACAAATCAAAACAGGTAATGTGTTTCTTATCTTCTGCAAAATCAATAGCTGTGTCAATAAGCAGCTCAGTCTCAGGTCGCGGAATCAAAACACCGTCACCGACAAAAAACTTCAAGCCGTAAAACTCCCACATACCGAGAATATACTGAAGAGGCTCACCGCTCAAACGGCGTTCAACAAAACTTTCTGCTTTTTGTACTGTCAATGCATCAACTTCATTATCACCAATCACTCTGAGCACCGAGTTTTCAACGCCGATAATATCAGCAATCATACAGTCAGCTTCAAACGAAGCCTCTTCAAATGAACACTCAGCAAGAGCACTGCTGATTTTCAGCCTTAAATCTTTAATCTTCATCGGATTCATTCTGCTGATTTTCTTCAGCTTTATCTACAGGCTTTTCTTCTGGCTGAGGCTCTATAACAGCCTTTATGGCCGCAATACCAACCTCAATAATGTCATCCTCAGGCTCTTTTGTGGTAATACGCTGCATAAGCAAACCGGGAGCAGAAAGAGCTCTGGTAAACATATTATCGTGCTTGCCTGCAAGACGGATACACTCATAACCAATGCTCATAATTGCCGGAAGCATAGCGACCTTAACAGCAATCCAAAGCCAAAGACTTGTCTGCCTGAGTTCAGGGAACAAAACATTAATAACAGATGAAATAACAATACTGAGTATAAGCGTTATGAATATAAAGCTTGTACCGCAACGAGGATGGAAACGCTTTTGCTTACGTACATTTTCAACAGTAAGCTCAAGACCGTGCTCAACACAGAAAATAGACTTATGCTCTGCTCCGTGATACTTGAAAACGCGTTTGATATCACTCATCTGTGATACGCCCCACATATAAAGTATGAATATAATCATACGCATCAAGCCCTCAATAATCGGGATATAACGATCAAGCGAACCGTTAGCAAGATATTTGTTGATAAGATCTGACGTGAGCGTAGGCAGATAGAAGAAAATCACAAAAGCAAGACCAAAGCCAAGCACCATAGCAACCGCACCGATTACTGCCATCATCTTAGGGCCAAAATGCTTACTGAGCCATTTATCAAGCTTTGACATCTCTTCTTCGTTTGTGTCAGAAGTATCAAATGCGGTCTTCTCAGCAGACTCCATCATACACTTGTAACCAAAAATCATCTGCTCGACAAAGCTTATCGGGCCTCTGATAAAAGGGGCTTTAAGAAGCTTGCACTTATCAGCAACAGAATGAACCTCCTTACGCGTGAGGTCAATTGAACCGTCCGGCATTCTGCAGGCCATTGCAGCGCCGTAAGGACCTTTCATCATAATACCTTCTATGAGCGCCTCGCCGCCAACACCTGAATATTTAATCTTTCCTTCTTTACTCATTTTCTTAATCCTTTCCTTCGGGGATATTTGCTATCATTCCAGCGCAACTTCAGGGAGCTCTACCGGCTCAACAGGCAACGTTACCGTTACGGTTGTGCCCTCACCCAAAACGCTGTTAATCTCTAATTTTCCGTCATGCAGTTTGACGATTTCATCAGCAACGGCAAGACCGATACCGGTACCGTGAACCGACATATTTGCACGGAAAAACTTTGCAGTAACTCTCGGAATATTTTCCGGAGCAATACCGCAACCGGTATCTGTAAAAAATATCACAAGCTCGCTATCGCGGATTTCAGCAAGTACAATAATCTTTCCTCCGTGCTCATTATACTTGATCGCGTTATCAAGCAAGTTTACAAAAACCTGTCGTATTTTAGGAGCATCACCAAGCATTGGCAAGGGCAAGTGCGGCACATTGTAAATTACCTCAATTCCCTCTCTTACAGCTCTGTCTTTAAAAGTAAACACAGCATCATCAAGCTCTGCCAAAACGTCAATTTTCGACTTATTGAGTTGCATTTTTCCATTTTGCATACGCGAGAAATCAAGCAGCTCTTCAACCATATCCGACAAACGCTGCGATTCACTGATAATGACCGACATACCTTTTTGGGTTGTTTCCGGGTCACTGTCACCAAGCTGAACAATAGTTTCGCCCCAGCCTTTAATAGCTGTAAGCGGCGTGCGAAGCTCGTGAGAAATTGTTGAAATAAAGTCGTTTTTTAAGCTTTCCGTCTGACTCAACTCATCCGCCATATTATTGAACGTCACACAAAGCTGATCAATCTCATCATGCATACCGCCCGTGTTTACTCTCGCCGTAAGATCGCCTTTGGCAATTTTATTGGCAGTTTCGTTAACCTGAAGCACAGGACGCACTATCGACCTGATAAAGAACCTGCCGGAAGCAAAAACGAGAAGCAAAACCACGGCGGCAATAAGGAAAACCAGAAGCGTAATAAACGCAAGCGTTCTGTCAACATCTTGTAATGAAGAGATATAGCGGACAGCGCCTGCGTACTCACCTTTTACGCTTGGTATCATAGCAGTAATTGCCATAACCTTTTCACCGCTCGAGAGCCTGCCTGTCCACTTACCTTTATCGGTTTCAGACATCTTTGCAAGTTCATAATCAGGCATAACAGATTCAGAATCAATATCAAAACCTGATGACGACACAATCGGCTTGCCGTTTTTATCAATAATCCATACTTCCATCAATTCTTTATCGGAAAAATCCTCAACAAAATTGATCGCACCGGAAACAAACGTATCTTCGTTACTTCCTATATACTGAGAAAAATAAGAGTTTACAAGGTCGGATGCTCTTGAATCAAGAGTCATCTCAACGTAGTTATAATAATGACTGAGGATAAGAAAAACCGAAGAAAAGGCAAAAATAAGAATTATTCCCGCAATAACACAAAACGTACCGAAAAACCATCGTTTTGAAATACCGCTAATCCTTTTCATCGCTTCTCCTCCTCTCAAAATTTAATCGGTCAGAATTCAATCAGGAAATCCACTTGTACCCCATGCCCCAGACCGTTGTAAGGTGAACGGGGTTGGATGCAACATCCTCAATCTTCATTCTCAACCTTCTGATATTAACATCCACAACCTTATCTTCGCCAAAATAATTATCGCCCCAGACATGGGTAAGGATATCATTTCGATCAAGAGCTGCACCTTGATTTGAAAGGAAGTACTCCATAATCTGGAATTCAACCTGAGTCAGCTCAATAAGTACACCTTTTTTGGTGAGAGTACGGTTGCGAAGGTTAAGAGCAAAATCACCACTGCGAAGTATATACTCGCTGTCGCTGACTTTTTCATTAACTTTGCTCGCAACGCTTACGCGTCTGTACAGCGCATCCACCCTCGCCATAAGCTCTGACGGAGAGAACGGCTTGGTCACATAATCGTCTGCCCCCATCATAAGACCCGTTATTTTATCCATTTCCTGAGTTTTTGCAGTCAGCATAATGATGCCGATATTATCGTCCTTCGAACGGATTTCTTTGCAGACAGCAAGACCATCCATTTCCGGCATCATTATATCAAGAATTGCTATATCAATAGTCTCGTCAGCGCTGTTATATGCCTCAAGCGCCTGCAAACCGTCTTCAGCCTGCGTTACTTTGTAACCGCTTCGCACCAGATTAAAAACAATAAGTTCTCTGATGGCTGCTTCATCTTCGGCTACGAGAATATGTTTCATAATTCACACCTCATAATCAAATATTCAACGAAAAATATTTTGAAATATCAACAGAATTTATACCCGCATCAGTTCCCGTCTGCGTAACTGTGCAGAAATAAACCGTGCTGTTCTGAACCAAAAGCATCTCAGTTACATCGGAGCTCACGTA
>JAFOBC010000361.1 GCA_017382015.1 Clostridia bacterium | reverse complement strand
GTTCAAGTCCTTTCAGCCGCACCAAACAGTAGAAATCCGAACCTTGTACCAATCGGTGAAGTGTTCGGATTTTTATTATATCTTGACTATCCTAATTTTAATAGTAAACTTGAAAAACAATAATATCGAAATCTCAGGAGATAAAACTTTAACCGGTTTTATCTCTTTTTTATATATTTTTATCCGCACATTCGTCAAAGCAAATGCTTTCTGATAAAATGAAGATACAAAATTTAAAGGAGGCGTAAAGCTATGAAAGAAAAGATTATTGAAAACGGAATTGAGTATGTAAGAGACGGTGATTACTACATTCCAAACCTGAAAGCACCCGAAGGAAAATACAACATCGGTAAGTACGGCAGGCTACACTCAATATTCATTAAAGAAAACAGACCTTGCCTATACTCAGCAAAAATGCTCAACGGGACTTGGCTTGCCTATCTTGAAGAGATTAACACAACCGCAAAAGAAATGGTTGATAAGCTTGTCAAAGATATAGCGGTCAAACAAGGTATTACTGAAGAACTAAAGTCAAAAGACCAAATGGCTTGGGTTGCTGCAATGAATGGCATAAAACATTCCGCAGAAGAAATTGTATTACGAGAATTTGTATGTTCTATGGAGGTGCGAAAATGAGTTTTCTTGACGAATTATATTACGGTAATATCAATCCAAATGAAAATCGAAACAGAAAAAAGTTACCATACGAAAAAGCTTTAAAAACCTTTTCGGACATTGAAAGCAAACTGACGAAAGAATTAAATGGCGAAAATTTAAAGCTCTTTAATGAGCTTGTAAATGCAAGTGATGAAATAAGTGCTACAAGTGGTGTCGAGAATTTCAAAATCGGCTTCAGGCTTGGCGTTCTGATGATGTGCGACAGCTTGTTTTCTGACAATAGCATAATACTGAAAGATTAAATTATTACGGAGGTATTTTATAATGAAGAAATCAATCATATCCATCATATCAATCGTATCAGTTTTAATAAGGTCTTTTTCTGTAAGCGCTGCAGAAGTGCCGAGAGAATCGACACCCTGCAATGCCACAAATGAAGCAATCGTTTTTGTTGAAAGTTACATTGGTGATATTTTAACTGAGGTGCAGAACGGTTTGGGATATTCTGATGCAAGGGCAAAATCAAATCGCATATTCTTTGATGCCTTTATTAAAGGACAGACAAATGGTTATAGCTATGGTGAACTTGTCGATATAGCAAACTGTGCAATATGGCAATACCGGGATATGTACTTACGACCTGATTTCTATACTAATAATCTTGAAAAAGTCAGAGTTATTATCGCTCCCGTTATCGAAGATTATAAATCCGGCAAAATCTCTTATGCAGAGGCGGAGTTCAATGCACGAACAAGAATTTATCAATCAGTAAAACCTGACTTTAATCCCGATGCTGAGTATATGAAAGATCCTCTTTCAAGAGATATTCCGTCAGTTGATAATAGCTTGTTTATCCTTGCAAGAAAATTGTTGTTATCATCATAATTAAAAACTCCCAGATAGTTAAATGTCTGGGAGTTATATTTTATTAACTTATAGAGTTACGCTTACCCAATAGTCTTCAACTCTACACTCGCAATATTAAATGAGGTTGGATCGAATATTTATCGTACCGATGAGCAAGGAACAATAGTTGTAACAGCCGACCAAAACAAAAAAATCACGGTTGATAAAAAAGCATCAACCGTAAAAGAAAACGCTCCGCCGGTAGTGATACAAACACCATCGGATAAAGTTCAGGATGAGCCTTTGGTAAGCGACAACCAAAGTCAGGTTGTATATCGTACTCGAACCGGAAAGAAATATCACAGGTCAGGATGTTCCTACCTCAAGAGTAAAATTGAAACAACAGTAAGCGAAGCACATTCTATGGGACTTGGCCCGTGTTCGCGGTGCAACCCTCCAAGATAAGGAGAACGATATGAAGCTAATAATTGATAGATTTGAGGGCGATTTCGCAGTCGTTGAACTTTCTGACGGAAGGATGATTGATTGTCTAAAATGTTTACTTCCCGATAATGCAAAAGAAGGAAGTATATTGAACATTATGGTTGACGAAACTGCAACAAATGATAAACTGAAAAAGGTAACAGAACGAATGAATAAATTATTTAAGGACTAACGTAATTTTACCAAGGTGAATTATTCGTAATGACCATTAAAAAGCCTCCAGTGTTTAATCACGGAGGCACTTTTAATGTAACGGACATATATAAATGCAATATTCAAACACAAAGAAAAGTTCATTCAAGAAAACGAAAAAATCAGTTTTGAGTATTTTAAATTCTGATGCACTTTTGTTTTCACTTAATCAAATCCATAAATGCTTTTGCTGCATAAGAAAGCGGTGCATTTTTTAAATATGCACATCCAATGCTTCTTTTGGGAAGTGGTGGGTTAAGAGATATTTTTTTTATTAATCCTTTTTCCAGTTCCTCCTTTGAAAATTCTTCAACGATGCACGAAACTCCAAGATGGATTGAGGCAAAACGAATAAGTAGGTCATGTGCCGCGATTTCAATCTGTGGATTTAAGGATATGCCTTTATCCATGAATATTTTATCAAGAAAACAACGAGAGGATGAATTTTTTTCAAGAAGTATAAGTGGCAAATCCGATATTTCTTCCCATGAGTACGAGGTTTTTTTGTCAAAATCGGCACCGCAGACAAATATATCGTTAATTTCGAAACAAGGTTTAATCACAAGCTCATCATCCTTAAAAGGCATATTTACAAAAGCCAGGTCGGCTCTTCCATCTTTTACATGGGTAATCATATGCGATGAATAGGAATTTGCCATTTCAATTCTTATATCAGGATATGTAGCATGAAATTCTTCGAGATATTTTAGAAGAAAATGGCTGGTTATCGTATCACCGGCAGCAATTTTAAGCTCGCCTGCTTCAAGATGTCGAAGTCTTTCAAGTTGACTTTCGCCTTGCTCTATCGAGTTGATAGCATTTTCAACTTTCAGGAAAAGGATTTTACCTTCATTTGTAAGAGATACTCCTTTTCTTGTCCTTACAAAAAGCTGCACATTCAAGTCACTTTCAAGCTGTTGTATGCATTGAGAAATAGCGGACTGCGAAATGTATAGGTGTTGCGCGGCGGTTGAAAATGAACAAAATCGTGCCGTTTCAAAAAAAATTCGGTAATAATCAAGTTTTGTTTTCATATAAGCCCTCCTTATCACGGTTGTAAGTATTATCTGCTTTACTTATAACTATATTTGTATTATAATAATATCATAAGAATAAGTCAATAGGTGGAGGATAAAATTATGGGCAGAGTTTATGGAACAGTTTCAATGGGAATTCGCACACCGATCATCCGTCAGGGTGACAACCTGATAGAAATCGTTACCGCTTCCATTGTAGATGCAATTAACACAGAAGGACTGGTACCGAGAGATCGTGATGTAGTATGTATGACTGAAGCTATTGTCGCTCGTGCACAGGGAAATTATGCTTCAGTTGATGCAATTGCTAAGGATGTAAAAAATAAATTCGGCGGAGAAACAGTTGGAGTTATTTTCCCTATTCTGAGCAGAAACAGATTTGCAATTTGTCTTCGTGGTATTGCAAAAGGGTGTAAAAAAATTTTTTTGATGCTGAGTTACCCTTCTGATGAGGTTGGTAATCATCTTGTTGATATAGATTTACTTGATGAAAAAGGCATTAACCCTTATACAGACATATTGACCGAAAAAGAATGGAGAACCCTGTTTGGTTTTCCTAAACATACCTTTACAGGTGTTGATTATGTAGAATATTATTCTGACTTAGTCCGTGAGTGTGGTGCAGAGGTTGAGGTTATTTTTGCTAATGATTGCCGTGCTATTCTGAATTATACAAAAAATGTTCTCAATTGCGATATTCACACCCGAGTACGTACAAAACGATTGTTAAAAGCAGCCGGTGCAGAAAAGGTTTACGGTCTGGATGAAATAATGACAGAATCTGTTGATGGTAGCGGTTGGAATGCGCGATATGGATTGTTAGGTTCCAATAAAGCAACTGAAGATACGGTAAAGCTTTTTCCGAGAGAAGAGTGTCAGCAACTGGTGGAAGATATTCAAAGCCGTCTGCTTGATGTTACTGGAAAGCATATTGAGGTAATGGTGTACGGCGATGGTGCTTTTAAGGACCCCGTGGGTAAAATATGGGAACTTGCCGATCCGGTAGTTTCTCCTGCATACACACCCGGCTTGGAGGGAACACCAAATGAGCTGAAACTGAAATATCTTGCTGATAATGATTTCTCTGTTCTTTCAGGCAAAGCTCTTCAGGATGCAATTAAAGAGAAAATTAAACAAAAAGATGGTTCTTCACTTGTTGGAAATATGGTTTCTCAGGGAACAACACCACGCCGCTTGACAGATCTGATTGGTTCTCTTTGTGACCTGACATCAGGCTCTGGAGATAAGGGAACACCTGTAGTATATATTCAAGGTTATTTTGATAACTATACTAACGAATAAATAAGGAGGATAAAACATGGAAAAAATAGTTCGTCCGGAAAGCATGGAACGTATTACAACTCCGGAGCTTGCGAAAAATTTCATCGAAGAACAAATTGCTGAAATCAAAAAACAGGTTGGAAATAAAAAGGTGCTTTTAGCCTTGTCCGGAGGCGTTGATTCCAGTGTAGTTGCGGCGCTGCTGATTAAAGCCATTAGCAAGCAGCTTGTATGCGTTCATGTTAATCATGGATTACTTCGCAAGGGTGAGCCGGAACAGGTTGTAAAAGTATTCCGTGATGAAATGGATGCTAACCTTATTTATGTTGATGCAACAGACCGTTTTCTTGATAAGCTTGCAGGTGTTGCAGATCCTGAAACAAAAAGAAAAATCATCGGCAAAGAATTTATCGAAGTATTTAACGATGAAGCTAATAAGCTTGAGGGAATAGATTTTCTTGCGCAAGGCACAATTTATCCTGATATTCTTGAATCGGACGGCGTAAAGGCACATCATAATGTTGGCGGTTTGCCAGAGGGTATGAAATTTAAACTTGTAGAGCCTCTTAAACTGCTCTATAAGGACGAGGTGCGTGTAGTAGGTGAAGCATTGGGACTTCCGCATGATATGGTATATCGTCAGCCATTCCCCGGTCCCGGTCTTGGCGTTCGTTGCCTTGGTGCTATCACAAGAGACAGACTTGAGGCTCTTCGTGAAGCTGATGCAATTCTTCGTGAAGAATTTGATATAAATGGCTTGGCAGAAAAAGTATGGCAGTATTTTATTGCGGTTCCCGATTTTAAAAGTGTTGGTGTAAAAGATGGAAAACGCTACGAGGGATGGGCTGCTATTATTCGTGCAGTGAACACTACTGATGCCATGTGTGCAACAATAGAGGAAATTCCATATGAATTGATTCATAAAATCACTTACAGGATTACACACGAGGTTGAAGGTATTAATCGTGTTATGGTAGATGTTACACCTAAGCCTGTCGGCACAATAGAATTTGAATAGAGGAAATTTATATGGCAAAGAGAACAGATGTTAAAAAGGTTTTGATTATAGGCTCAGGTCCTATAGTTATAGGGCAGGCTGCTGAATTTGACTATGCAGGGACTCAGGCTTGTCTGGCACTTAAAGAGGAAGGCTATGAGGTTGTTCTTATTAACTCCAACCCTGCAACAATTATGACAGATACAATTATTGCGGATAAGGTTTATATGGAGCCTCTTACACTTGAATATGTAGCTAAGATTATCCGTCACGAGCGTCCTGATGCCATTATTCCCGGTATCGGCGGTCAGACCGGACTTAATCTTGCTATGCAGCTTGAGAAAAAAGGTATTCTTAAGGAGTGCAATGTTCAGCTCCTCGGCACTTCAAGTGCTTCTATTGAGCGTGCTGAAGACCGTGAGATGTTCAAAGAACTTTGTGAATCTATCGGTGAACCTGTTATTCCTTCAGAAATCACTTATTCATTAGAGGAAGCAAAGGCAGCAGCAAATCGTATTGGCTATCCTGTTGTAGTTCGTCCTGCATTTACTCTTGGTGGTACAGGCGGTGGCTTTGCATATAATGAAGAAGAGCTTGTTGAAATCGGAACAAATGCATTTAAGTTATCTCCTGTTCATCAGGCACTTATTGAAAAGAGCGTTAAGGGTTATAAAGAAATTGAGTTTGAGGTTATGCGTGACTCAAATGACCATGCAATTACCATATGCGGTATGGAAAATATTGACCCCGTTGGCGTTCACACAGGTGACTCCTGCGTTGTGGCACCTATTATGACACTAAGCAAAGAAGACGAGAAGATGCTCAATGACTCGGCTATCAAGCTTATCAAGGAGCTTAAAATTGAAGGTGGATGTAATGTTCAGTTTGCTTTAAATCCCTATTCATCTGAATATTATCTTATTGAGGTTAACCCCAGAGTATCCCGTTCATCAGCTCTTGCATCAAAAGCATCAGGTTATCCTATTGCCCGTGTTACTGCAAAAATCGCTGTGGGTATGGCTCTGGAAGATATTCAGATTGCCAATACCACGGCTGCTTTTGAGCCTAAACTCGATTATGTTATTGCTAAATTACCGCGTTTCCCGTTTGATAAGTTTACATCTGCTACTAATAAACTTGGCACTCAAATGAAGGCTACAGGCGAAGTTATGGGTATAGGATCAAACCTTGAAGAAGCTCTTCTTAAAGGGATACGTTCTCTTGAAATCGGTGCTAATCATATGTATCTTTCAAAATTTGATAATATGAGCATCGAGGAACTTCTTGACTATATTTCAGAGTTCCGTTCTGATAACATATTTGCTATCGCGGAGCTTATCTACCACGGAGTTTCTCTCGAAAAAATTCACGAAGTTACTATGATTACTCCATACTTCCTTGAAGCAATTAAGAATATTATTGACATGGAAGAAAAGCTTCGCGTGAATAAAGATGCAGAGACTTTTGTGTCGGCTAAGAAGATGGGATTCAGTGATAAATATATTGCTCGTCTGTGGAAATGCGAAGAGGTTGATGTTTACAATATGCGCAAGGAAATGAACCTTTTCCCTGCGTTTAAAATGGTTGATACTTGTCATACAAATGCATATATTCCTTATTTTTACTCATCCTACACAGGAGAAAATGCATCACGACTCACTAACAAGAAAAAAATCATTGTTCTCGGTGCAGGTCCTATCCGTATAGGTCAGGGTGTTGAGTTTGACTATTCAACAGTTCACGCTGTTATGACTATAAAAAATGCCGGTTACGAGGCTATTATTATCAACAATAATCCCGAAACAGTTTCAACTGACTATACCACCGCAGATAAGCTTTATTTCGAACCGCTTACTCCCGAAGATGTTATGAATATAGTTGAGTTTGAAAAGCCTGAAGGTGTTGTTGCGTCACTCGGCGGTCAGACTGCTATCAATCTTGCACAGCCTCTTCACGACCGTGGTGTAAAAATTATTGGTACTGACTGTGATGCTATTGACCGTGCAGAAGACCGTAATGCTTTTGAAAATCTTCTTAACGAGCTTAATATCCCTCGTGCAAAGGGTAAGGCGGTTACCAAATTAGAAGATGGTATTGCTGCTGCAGAGGAAATCGGGTATCCTGTTCTTGTTCGTCCATCCTTTGTACTTGGTGGACGTGCAATGCAGATTGTTGCGAACGAAGAACAACTTCGTCATTACCTCAGAACTGCTGTTGAAATTGATGAGGATAAGCCTGTTCTTGTAGATAAATATATTCAGGGTAAAGAGGTTGAGGTTGACGCTATATGTGATGGCAGAGATGTATTCATTCCGGGTATTATGGAGCTTGTTGAAAAAACAGGTATTCACTCCGGTGACTCAATAAGCGTTTATCCGTCATTCAGTATTTCAAACAAGGTTAAGGGCATTATTCTTCAATATGCTAAAAAGCTTGGTCTTGGAATAGGCATAGTTGGTCTTTATAACATTCAGTTTATTGTTGATGAAAAAGAAGATGTTTATGTTATTGAGGTGAATCCTCGTTCTTCGCGAACGGTTCCTTTCCTATCGAAAGCAACTGGATACTCTCTTGCGGATATCGCAACGGAAGTAATTATGGGAAAGAGCCTTAAGGAGCAGGGATTTTTTGATATGTACCCAGAAGAAAAGAAACGCTGGTATGTAAAGGTTCCGGTATTTTCTTTCAATAAAATCCGTGGACTTGATGCTTATCTTTCACCCGAAATGAAATCCACAGGTGAAGCAATAGGTTATGACGATAAATTGAACAGAGCACTTTATAAGGCTCTTCAGGCATCGGGAATGCATCTTCAGAATTATGGGACTGTTTTTGTAACAGTTGCAGATAAGGATAAAGAAGAAACACTTCCTCTTATTCGCCGTTTCTATAAGCTCGGTTTCAATATTCAGGCAACTAAAGGAACGGCTCAGTTCCTTAAAGAACACGGCATAAGAACTCACGTTCTCGGTAAAATCAGTGAAGGAAGCACAGAGATTCCGGAAGCACTTCGTCAGGGTCATATCGC
>JAFOBC010000360.1 GCA_017382015.1 Clostridia bacterium | reverse complement strand
TCTTAAGACCACTGTTTTCAACAGTATTAAACTTATTAATGATAGATGTAATAACATCTGCAGAACCTTTGTTAATGAGCTCAATCAAATGCTTTCCGCTTGTTGCTCTTGCCGGAGCCAAACGGGTATGGGCAAAGGTCTTGGCAATCTGCTTGTCAAGTTCTTTACGGTCCGTAACAATAACAACTCTTGGATTACAAGAACTCATTTCTTCCAAGATGTATTTAGCCACCATAACCATAGTTAAGGATTTACCACTACCTTGAGTATGCCAAATAACACCGCTCTGGCGATTGCCGGCAGCATCGTTAGTATTTATTGTTTTGATGATTTCTTCAACTGCAAAGAATTGTTGGTAACGACAAATCTTTTTAATGTTACCGTCATATAGCGTAAAGTATTTTGTGAGCTTTAAGAGTCTATCTGGTGAAAGTAAAGAAACAATACCTCTATCCTGAATGGTGGGTTCTCTGCCTGCAACGTGTTGCTCAATTAGTTTATCCTGCCATTCAGTTTGTTCTTCACGCCAAACGCTCCAGAAGTTTTTACCTGTACCGCAAGTTGCATACTTCACTGCGTTTTTGTTTGTTGCAACAACGATTTGTGCATACTTAAAGAGCTGTGGAATATAGTCTTTTCCTTGATTGCGAATCATTTGCTCAACTGCTTGATCTTCGCTGATGGTCGGTGCTTTACACTCGATAACGGCAAACGGAATACCATTCACAAACAGCACAATGTCGGGGCGAGCATTTTTTTGCTTGTCCCAACTGTCGCAAGAGAACTCTTCCGTAACGTGATACTCGTTGTTTTCAGGATGTTCCCAGTCGATATATTTCAAATTAAAGCTTTTAGAAGTGCCATCAGCTAATTTTTCAAGATAACTCTTGCCAAGCATTAAAGCGTTGTAGATTTTCTCGCTTGTACGAACAAGCCCGTCCGTTAAAGGCTCATCCAAATCTTTAATAGCTTTTTCAACGTTATCTGCAGTGAACTTGTAGATAATACCACCAAACTCAAACTGATTGATGGCGTTAAGTTGCTTGCGCAAAATATCCTTGAGAAGCACATCATAGAGAGTTCCGCGTTGCGCCATACAATCTTCGGGAGATATGTATTCAAATCCCAGCTTACACAAGAGTTCTATCGCCGGATATTTGCTGATATTATCTTCTAAATATAAATCAGATTGATTTTTGTAGCTCATATTTAAGCTCCTATCTTAAAAGCAGGAATAGCGGGGCGAAAAATCGCCTCGCTGCCTACGGAATTATTGATTAAAATATGCGTCCGCACTTAATACCGACCAGTTTGAACTGGCTACAGGAGGAATTGGAGCAATCGGCGGAATTGGCGGTACAGGCGGCACAGCCAGAATGCACGGAATTGGCGCAACATAATGAACAGGGGGTAACGGACCGAAGCCAGAATAATTATCTGTGTATAACACAGCATGATTATGTTTGTCTCTTATCCAACCATGGTCGGCATAACCTAATAGTTTGCCGCGCAAATTATAAACAGCTTTATTATATATAAAAGCTACTGGTTTACCTTTCATATCGAATAAATGTTTATTTTGTAAATGTACGATAGCGTAACCATGTTTATCATAGTACATTGTCATAATTATACCCTCACAATACCCGTCAGCAAAAGTTGCATCAGAGCTTTTTTCTTTTGTTTTTCTTGATCAAGTTCTTTTTGTAATAGCAAAATTTCGCTATCATAGGTTGATGCTATTGCACCTATACGTTTTTGCTCATCAATGCAAGGAAGGAGTATATCAAAATTCAAAAAATCTTTTTCTGAAAGTTCTTTCTGCCCAGTGCCATTGGCAAGCATTTCACGTTTTTTCATAAAGTCTGTCTGAGATATGTACTCTAAAATAAATTTCACATCTGCGTTCTTTACACTAAAACTCATAATTGCATTGGAACAAATACAACCATCAAATTCATCTGTCACAAGTGCAACACTACCATTAAAATAGTTTTGTTTTCGGTGTGTTCAGGGTTGAAAAGGTTTCTTAATGAGCCAATAAATCGGAATTCGTCGTGCTCGTATAATTCCTGAAGCATACCCTTACTGTCAATAATGGTA
>JAFOBC010000359.1 GCA_017382015.1 Clostridia bacterium | reverse complement strand
GTTGCGGCAGGCTTTATGATGCTCCTCTTCCAGAGCTGAGCAGACCTACCGCATTTTCTTCAGCGATGCAGTGCCAGTGCTCCGCAGTATGCGCCGCAAAGCCTGCACCCTCACCAACGATTTTACCAAACTCGGCAAGACAGGGCTTCAACAGCCCTGTCCCCGATGTACGGCTACGCACAAGCAAACGATATCTGCTTCCCAAACGATACAGTTTACTCTCAACAATAAGTTCAGAAAAACTCAATCTCTGAGCACAGCAAAAAAGCACATCAGCGTTTTCAAAATCACACGCTATGTAATCCGACTTTTTCAAAAGATATTTTTTGTTTCTGTTTGCGCCGCCGTGCTCAACGGAAAAGAACAGCAGACAGCCTCCCGTTTCCCTCTGCATTGCTTCAACAAGCAACCTGCCGGACGTGTTTATCTCCCGACCGATAGTTTTTCCGGCACGCGAAAGCACAGTCCATATAACCCTTTTGGTTTCAACCTTTGAATAATCCATCTCCTCATACGTAATGTTGAGATTTTTCATATCATCCGCAGTGAGTTCAACGACAATCGCATCATCTGCGAGAACCTCCACTCTCATCCTGTAACCTCCCGTTACATAAATCTGATTATAAATATCGTACAACCGATATCGACATAAAATCAAGGAACAAATAATGGTATTCACAGAAAGGAGACAATAGAAATGGCGAAAAAGAGCCCCATCACAACACAGCGTTCGTTAAGCCTCGATTTGCTCGCAATGCTTATTCTGCCCGTAGTCAGCTCTTGGTATTTTTACGGCACCGGTGCACTCAGGCTTGTTTTCATCAGCGTTATTGTCTGCGTAGTATGTGAAATGCTCGGGCGCAAAGTACTTAAGCCGTCCTCCACCGTAACCGACCTCAGCGCAGTTACAACAGGCATTATTCTTGCGCTTATGCTCCCTGCCAACGCTCCGCTGTGGATTCCGGTTATAGGCGGTATGTTTGCCATCATAGCGGCAAAGCTCCCCTTCGGCTCTGTCAAAAAACTGCCCTTCTCACCGGCAGCGGCAAGCTTCGCTTTCTTAACTATATGCTTCCCCGATATAATATTTAACTATCCTAAAATTTCTGCTTTCAGCGCCGCACTTTCAAGCGCAAGCAGTTCTTCACTCACGTCTTTACTTGCAAGGAACGCATCAATCAGCATCAGTTCCGTCAAAACAATTGACATAATCATCGGCAACTTCCCCGGTCCTATGGGTGCAGGTTGCATTATGATACTTGCAGGCAGTGCGATTTACATGCTTATTCGTCGCACAAAACTTTTTATCACAGTTGCAGGTTTCATCACAGGCGCCGCTCTTGCCGCAATATGTTTTCCGAGAACAGGCAGCATCTTAACCTCTCTTGTGCTTGAGCTTTGCGCAGGTTATATGATTTTTGCCGCACTTTTCCTTGTAACGGAACCGGGCACTCAGCCTGAAAAATGGCTCAGCCGCCTTCTGTACGGTTTCACCACAGGTCTTGGCTGTATGCTGATGAGACGTTTCGGAGCATTTGAAGAATGTTCATGCTTTGCCGTGCTCATTGTAAGCGCAGCATGGCCCGTAGCTGATAAAGCAATCAACAAACTTAATATAAAAAAAGGAGCAAAGAAAGTAAAATGAAAAAGATGAACGTGCTTACGGCGCTCTTACTTACAGCCATTCTATGCATTGGCCTTGCTTCGTGCCGCACC
>JAFOBC010000358.1 GCA_017382015.1 Clostridia bacterium | reverse complement strand
CCGAAAATCAGCAATTGAAACTGCAGTCGATACGGCGAACGAAATTGCAAACAGCAAACCTACAACTGACGATGAGCCGAAGATAACAGCCTTGATTGCTGAAATCGGCAGACTTCTTTCCCTTGAGTTAACCGAAGAAGAAAAAAATGAGCTTGCGGCAGCTAAGACACAGCTTGAGGAAATCGTCGCTGAGCTTACTGACAGAAAATCAGCAATTGAAACTGCAGTCGATATGGCTGAAGAAATTGCAAACAGCAAACCTACAACTGACGATGAGCCGAAGATAACAGCTTTGATTGCTGAAATCAACAGACTTCTTTCCCTTGAGTTAACCGAAGAAGAAAAGGATGAGCTTGCAGCAGCTAAGGAATCAGCTTTATCTACACTTGAAAATTTCAAAGAAAAACGCAACGAACTTTCTGAACTTAAAGCCGAATATGAATCAATCGATTACAAAAAAGTAAATATATTCGACAAAGATTATTTAGAAAATCTTTCGGAACGAATAAGCCAGTTAATCGACGATGGCGTATTAGGTACTAATGATATTGTGCAGGCTAATGTGCTCAAAAGCAATGTCGACAAATTGATTGAACTTGTTAATGCACCATCCTTTTACGGATTAATTCGAATTTTCTGGACGATAATTTCCATGATAAAGACGATAATTCACTAAAACACTTTACTTTTTACCTTAAAGTGTATATAATATTTCATCGTATATTTTAAGATGGAGGAACGTTCCAATGAATTTGAAAAAAGCATACGTTAAGGTTCTATCAGTCTTCCTTGTTGTAGTTTCACTATTTGGTTATACCGCAATCGCATCTTACTGCGCAGAACCGGAGGCATCTACCGACACAAGTGAGGGCACAAGCCACGTACTTGTTCTCACAAGTGACAGTCTCTCGGTAAAGAAAGGCAAAAAGGTTCAGCTCCACGCCTCAGTTTCAAACACAGAAACTCAACCTGAAATAACTTGGTCATCATCTGATACAAGTATCGCTACTGTTGACGAAAACGGTTCTGTTAAAGGTATAGCAGAGGGCAAGGTTATAATTTTTGCCACAGCTGAAATTGACGGCACTACTCTCAGCGGAGAATTCGCTCTCAACGTAGTAAAAAAAGGTAACTTTATCCAGGATTTTCTCACAGAGAGACAGGTTCTCAGCTACCAATACAGCTACGTTGATGACTACTATTACACAAATGACAAACAGGCCTGGCAGTACAACTTTGGCTTCGGAAAAATTTATGATATCGCTTCACCTTACATTCTTCTTGAATATGACTACATACGAGTATTCTTTGAGTATGAGGGCAAAGACTGGATGATCCAGATGTGGAAAGGTCAGTACGGTATGATTTTCTACGGTGGTGAAATCGGTGTATACAACCGTCCTCACTCAGAAGACGGCGTTCACGAATGGACAATGTATAACTGCCCTGCTGAAGAAGACTGGCTTATGATGGAAATGACTGTTTACCACCAGGATATTAACGGAAACTATATCCGAGAATTCACGAGAAAATATGATAAGTACTGGTGGTGCACAGGCTTTAAAAACGGACATCTCCGCCAGGAAGAGCCTGCAGATGAACTCAGACTCGAGGCCAGAGTTACTTTCAAATCACCTGAGATGAGAGAGCTGTTTACACAGGGATTGAGCGAATGTGGTTTTGGTATAAGCGAATCCAAAGAAGCAGTTGGTCTTGATCAGTACTATGCTGATGGCAGCGATGTATACTTTGTCTGGCAAAACATTTCAGATGCCGAAAGCACAATGGGAATTAAGGTTGGTGTAGGACTTATTGCTTCAATCATCGCTATCCCCTATCTGCCTGCAATTCTTCCATTTGCAGGATTCTTTATAATCCTTGTTATTCTTGCTTCTGCAATTGTATAATAACTTAAGTTAATAACACATTATTGAGTATAAAAATTGAGCTGACTTCGTCAATTGAAGAAGTCAGCTCTTATTTTACAATCGGATAAGCAAATTTAAAAACTCCCAAGGCAGATACAATATCCACCTTAGGAGTTTATTTCTTATACTTTTATTCGAACTATTAAAGTGTACCGAAAGATCTCTTACTTCGACTTGCGAGCTGCAATCTCTGCAACCATTTCTCTCTGACGCTTTTCAGTAATTGTATAGAAGAACATCGGAACCGCACAAGCAAACATACTTACCGCACCGGAAATGATAAGCACCTGCCAAAGCGCATTAGCATCACCAACAATATATGTTTTTGTATCGATAGCAGCAATGGTAAGAGCCATAACACCAATAAAAGCGCCAACTGCCATACCGATCTTATTGATAAGAGTCTGCATAGCAAAGCAGATACCCTCACCTCTCTCGCCGGTTTTCCACTCGAGGTAGTCGACAGTATCACCAATCATAGCGTAAGTGATAATGTTGTTAACACCCTGAGGAATGCCGAGGAGCACAAGACCGACAGCACAAACCATAATCTTCCACGGTGCATCGTAACCGACAAAATACATTATCGTCATTACAATGCCACCAAAGAGATGAACTACGATATATGACCACTTCTTAGTAAATTTCTTGGACATCCAGGGAACAAGAATAGAAGCAACAAGACCACCGGGAACCACAAGCAAGGTAATGATGCCGTAGAGACCTTCATTATGAAGAACATATTTTGCAAAATAAAGGCCACCTGTGTATGAGTAAACCATTCTTGCGCCACCGAGAATACCGGAAAGAACAATAAGAAGAAGCTGCTTGTTCTTGAAAAGAAGTTTAATATTGTGACCGAATGAAGGCGGATTTTCTTCGCTTGTGAAACGTTCTTTAGTGTTCTTGAAGCCATAGAAGAACATAGGCATAGCAGCAACAACAAGAACAACAGCACTTATGAAGTACACCCACTTGAGAGTATCAGCATTCTGGTTTTCCATACCAACTCTGACTGTACCGATAAAGGTCTTAACAGCTTCATCCTGAGTGATACCCTGATTTGCTACCATATTAGTAATTGCTTCGAACTTATCCTTAAGGATAAGAGCCTTATCGGCAGCTGAATCAGTATACTTAAAGGGCTCAGTAAGCTTACCTGTAATCATGGGGATGAAAACAGTAACAATACCTGCGCCGACTGTACAGAACATACGTGCAACTGTAAGAATGTTACCTCTTACTACCGTATCGTTAGTAAGACAAGTCGAAAGACCCCAGTACGGAACATCGGCAATTGTGTAGAAAACACTCCACAAAACATAAATTGCACCTATTATTGCAAATATCATGGAAGTAGCCGAACCGTTTACAACATCCTCTGCATTAAAGACGGGAAGGAAACAGAGTATTGTCATAATACCAATGGGAATAGCCATCCATTTAAGATAGGGTCGGCATTTACCCCATTTTGTACGAGTTTTATCAACAACGCTACCCATAATAGGATCGTTAAAAGCATCAAAAACTCGAGCACCAAGCATAAGAATAGCAACAGCTGTTGCACCCTTAAGGCTACCAATCATAACGCCTTCCGCGCCAAAAAGAAGAGCATCAGTCATAAACACAGTAATGTAGGATCCGATAATAGTACAGATAAAGTTCTGTCCGAAACCTGCAACACTGTAAGCGATAGCTTCTTTAGGCTGTACACCATGACCGGGCGTTGTGCCAAACAGCTTATGAAGCATAGGTTGGATTTTCATAAGTACCTCCTGAAATTTATAATATCTGTTATTATACCATAAATTTTACAAAATGAAAAGAATTATTTTTACAAATAAACTTCGTCAAGAATCTCGATGACATGCGCTACCGCACCTTCATCATTCGACCTGACAACCTGCCCTGCTACCGCAAGCGCTTCTTCGCTTCCGTTACAAGGCACAAAGCCGCATTCGGCGGCAACAAGCATCTCAATATCGTTATAGCCATCGCCGACTGCATAAACCCGATTATGCGGAATTGAAAGCGTATCCGCAAGTCTCAAAAGGCCTGTACCTTTATCAACACCCGCATTCATCACCTCGATATATCGATCACTCGTAGGCAGAAAGTGAAGTTCCGGATGCTCAGCAGATAAATATTCCTGAATATCCTGCGATTGATCAGGAGAAAATATCATAACCTTCGCCCAGGGAGCTTTAGCTTCCGATGGGTCACTCACTTCAGAAAAGTTAATTCCCTGAGAAGTAAAATGTCTTGTCGACGTAGGACAGTTGTTGATTACATACGAATCGAAAAATGAGTACATTTCAATTGATGCGGTCGGAAATTTGCTGTGCACATCACGCAACGCATCAAATATATCTTCGCCTACCGAGTTGGCAAAAGCTATACAGTCCTTCTCGTAGTCATAGGCTACCGCACCGTTTGCAAGCATAACGGGAGCGTTAATATATGAAGAATCGTAAGCATGAAATCCTTGGTATGTTCTGCCTGTTGAAACGGTAAACTTACCTCCGTTCGCGATAAAATACGCAATTTTATCGCGAACTTCAGTTGTTATTATACCCTCTTCATTGTACAGCGTTCCGTCGTAATCACTTGCGATAAGAACTTTTTCAAACTTCATATCACTCAGCACTTTCTTCAGTTATAGGCAGAATCGAGAAGCGGAATTTCAGTCCGTTGCGTGCACTGAAACGGTAAGGCTTGAGAGTATCCTCACCGCAGCTTGCAGTACCTGCGCCACGGATGAAGCCGTCAATTGAAATAACCGTAGTATTCTCATCATGAAGATCTTCCTGATGTTTTGCTTTATTGAGAAGATTCTGTGTATAGTGATGAGCGCTGAAGCTGAAATTACCCTTGCTGTTGCAGAAAAGAAGACCGTCACCATCAGCGTCAACAATCTTCATCCAGCGTGTCTCGCCTCTGTTACCGTTATCTTGCGGATAGATATAAGGTTCGTGCATACCGTCAACCGTTGTTTCATAAATACCGACTCTCGACTGAGCTTTGAAATCAGGAAGATTTTCAAACTCACCAAGACCGAAATACTCGATATTCTCAAACTCGTGAGGCATTTCAAGCATAATACCAAAGCGCGCAAGATCATCTTCAACAAAGAATCTGCAGGGCTCTATTTCCGCCTTAACCTTAACTGTACCATTTCCCTTAATTGTATACTCGATTTCAACCTCAAACAGCTTTTTGTTGCCGTTCATAAGATAGAAAGTTGTTTCAACCTCAACCTCATTAAATTCAAGGCTGTATTTGACATCCTCAAGCTTGCAAACATACTTATCATATCCGTTGCTAAGCCACTTCTTACCTATTACCGGGAAATCGTTATCCGTCATTGCGCGGAATATATTGGGCATAAAAGTTCTGGGGCCAACAGGAGTAGAGTTGAAGAATTTCTTGCCGTTAACTTCATAATTTATGAAATCACCAGTAGCAAAATCAAATTCAGCCTTACCTCTGTTGAAAGTAACAATAAGCTTTGAACCTTCGTCCGTTACAGAAATATCGGTACAGTTCTTACGGATGAACTTGGTATAAACCTCGTTGAGTGCAATCTGCTCAGTTGCAATTCTTTCATCGCCATCATAATAATCAAAGTTGATATGGTACTCATAATCCTGATTAATTTTAGGAAGGTTGAGTCTGAAAACGCGCTCTGCCTTAGGTGCGATATCAGGATTAAGCTCACCGCCCTTGATAGCCATACCGTTTTTCAGAACAGTCCACTTGATTGTGATGTAACCGGAAGACCTGAAACGGTTTGTATTAAGGAAGGCAAAACTATTGGCACGGGTATGTCTTGCTCTTATCGGACGGTATACATTCTGCATCTGACGTGCACCTGTGTGAGGTGTACGATCGGGATACATCAAACCATCAACGCAGAAGTTATTGTCATGCTTTCTTTCGCCATGGTCACCGCCGTAAGTATATTTGTAGGGACCATCCTCATGATAAACAGCATGATCTGCCCATTCCCAGATGCAACCGCCCATAAGGTTATCGTACGCATAGAAAAGCTTCCAATAATCTTCAAGTGAACCGGGGCCTACGCCCATTGCATGGCTGTATTCGCAAAGGAAAAACGGCTTTTGACGATACAACTTACCTCTGGTACCTTCAGCAACCTTCTGCATATCACCGCTCCAGGTGTACATTTCGGATATAACGTCATAACCAAGTCTGGGTGATCTGCAAGCACCTTCATAGTGAACGGGAATTTCAGGGGCGACCTTGTGGAGCACATCATAACAAGCATCATGACACTTGATACCACCTGCCTCGTTACCAAGAGACCACATAGTTATACACGGATGGTTTCTGTCACGGAAATACATCCTCATAACACGGTCGATGTATCGAGGCGCCCACTTAAGATCATTGCTGATAAGATTGATCTTATGGTGAGGAGGACAACCGCAACCGTGAGTTTCGATATCTGCTTCATCAACAACATAGAAACCAAGATGATCAGCAAGCATAAGCAGATGCGGATCGGGAGGATAGTGAGAAGTACGGATTGCATTGACATTCAACTTCTTCATAAGAAGAAGATCCTTCTCGATTTCCTCAAAGGTCATAACATAACCTGTCTTGGGATTAGTATCGTGATGATTCACACCTTTAAACTTAATCTTTTCGCCGTTAAAATAAAATACATTCTTATTAATTTTAACGTTCTTAAAACCGATATACGAACGAACAATCTGTACAGGTTCGCCATTCTTTTTAAGAGTTATATATGCTGTATAAAGAGTGGGAATTTCAGGATTCCACTCGATTACGTCAAGATTATTGAAAGACATGGGAACATTGGCAGCTGCCTCAGCGCTGAAAAGAGTATTACCTTCGTAATCAACAGCATAAAGTTCAACCGTGTAGCCTGATGTATCGCCGTTAATTGCTACATCAGCACTTACAGTATAGCCATTGGCACTTTTTGTTGTCTTAAGGAAATAATCATTAATATAGGTAGCGGGCAACTCATAGAGAAGAACATCACGGAAGATACCGTTTTCGCGGAACATATCCTGACATTCAAGGAAAGTGGCGTTACTCCACTTATGAACAACAGCAATAAGCTCATTTTCGCCTTCTTTTACAAACGGTGTAAGGTCGAACTCTGCCGTGTTGTGTGCACCCTCACTGTATCCTACAAATTCGCCATTGATATAAAGATCAATACAAGGAATTACACCAAGGAAATTGATAAAATATACTTTATCTGTGTCAGCAATCTCAAACGTTTTGCGATAAATACCCGCAGACATATCCTCAGGAAGGAAAGGCGGCTTTGTCTCAATTTCATAAGGACAATTAAGATATACCGGGGGTTCATATCCTGTTCTCTGCCAGGTTGAAGGCACCTTAATTTTGTCAAACTCAACCTTTGAGGAATCAAAATCATACGGAACATCAGCGAGATGAGCAAAATATTTGAATTCCCACTCGCCCGAAAGAACTCTTACGAGCTCACTTGAGTAGCGTTCATCGCCGATAGATACAGACTCAAGAGCATCTTTGCTGGTATAAGGAATAAAATATGCTCTACCCTCTCTCTTACCAAGCTCCATTGTCTCAAAATCACGATAGTTGCTTTTGTTTAATGTGTACTTCATTGACATTCACCTCACATAAAAATAAGGATGTTGTGTTACAACATCCTTATTTTATCATATTAACCTGTTTAATACAACCTTGTTTTTCGCAATTTTATTGAAATTCACACAAATTTAACGAAAAACGCACCCATTCATCGGGTCGATTCTAATCCGCTTGATACAACTTCAACTCAGACCAAAGGTCATTAAGCAGCACCAGGGTTTCAGAATCAAGATTGTGAAAATACTGAGAGTTTGCCTTAATCTCTTCAGACGGATAGAGATACTCATTACCGCGCAACGAATAATCCTCATGATTTATTACAGCAGTATTGGGCGACGCATAACAAATCATCTCAGCGTTAGCAAGCGCAACCTCAGGCTCCATCAAAAAGTCAATATACATCATTGCAGCTTCATAGTTACCGCAGGAAGACGGTATGCAAACCGAATCAACAAAGATATTAGTGCCTTCCTTGGGATAAACAAACGCAAGATCAGGATTTGTCTCCTGCATAGTAAGGAAATCGCCTGCATAATAAGGTGCGATTGCGGCATTACCTGCCTCCATCTTGTTGAACACTTCATCCATAACATAGGCCTGAATGCAAGGTTTCTGCTCTTTGAGCTTATCCAACGCAGCCTGCCAATGAGCAACATTTGTCGTATTTACATCCTGACCAAGCAGATATTGAGCAATACCAAACGCATCACGTGAATTGTTAAAGGTAAGAACATTGCCTTCGTACTTTCTGTCCCACATAATGCTCCAGCTGTCCGGTGTGCCTTCAACCATCTTGGTATTATAGATAAGACCAACCATACCAACAGTATACGGAACAGAATACTCATTGTTGGGGTCGTAGTATAAATCCTTATATTCCTCTGCTATATAATCATAATTATACAGCGCGGAGGTATCAATTTTCCGGATAAGACCTTCTTTTATAAGTCTTTCAACCATATACTCTGAAGGTATTACAATATCGTAGGATGCTCCGCCGTTCTTGAGTTTTGTATACATACTCTCGTTAGAGTCATACTCAGCATAATTGACATGTATACCGGTAAGCTTTTCAAACTCCGCATTAACATCGAGCGAACCGTCTGAACCGTCAGAAATATATTCGCCCCAATTGTAAACATTGAGCACAGTACCTTCATAGGCTCTTGTATAAACACCTTCAACCATAATTGTGGGTTCGTTGCTTGTGCCGGGGAATCCGAATATACACACACCTGCAACCGCAACGGCAGCAACACCTGCAAATACCCTTTTAGTAATTCTCCAGCCTCTGCTTACCGGTTTGACTGAATTTTTGTTCTTTTCAGCCTTTGCCTGAGAAACATTGATAAGTATAAGCAAAACCAAAATTACAACAAATATGATTGTTGAAAGAGCGTACATATCCGGCTTAACAGACTTTTTAGTCATCGCATAAATTCGAAGCGGCAAAGTCTGAAAATTGGGGCCGGTAACAAAGTAACTGATTATGAAATCGTCAAGAGAAAGAGTAAACGACATAATCAGACCTGTAAGAATCGCAGGAGAAATTGAAGGAAGCGTTGTTTTTGCAAAAGCTTTGATTGGAGTGCAACCAAGATCCTGCGCAGCCTCCTCAAGATGCGGATCAGTCTGCCTCAACTTCGGCAGAACATTGAGTATAACATAGGGCAGATTGAAAGTTACATGAGCAAGCAACAACGTTGCAAAACCCAACGTATCCTGTACCCTGAGAAACACTCCCACAAAAACAAAGAGAAGCATCATAGAAATACCGGTAACAATATCCGGATTCATCATCGGTATATTGGTAACGGACATCGTCGCCGATTTCAGGTATTTACTCTTCATTCTGTCGATTCCGACAGCTGCAGCTGTACCGATTACAGTTGCGATACCGGATGAAACAACAGCAAGCAAAAGAGTATTCCTTAACGCAATCAGTGTAGTAGAATCATTAAGAATCTCCTGATACCACTTAAGCGAAAAGCCTTCAAAAACTGATGTACTGCGTCCTT
>JAFOBC010000357.1 GCA_017382015.1 Clostridia bacterium | reverse complement strand
GGATGAGCTTGCATACACAAGGTGCTCAACGGGGTGGTTGCGGCAAGCCTCGAGTATGTTGTAAAAGCCGATAATGTTGCTCTCGATGTAAACGTCGGGGTTTGTGATTGAGTAGCGCACGCCTGCCTGAGCCGCAAGGTTAACAACTACGTCAAAGCCGTATTTTTCAAAGCTTTTGTCAATCACAGCTCTGTCGGCAATATTGCCCTTGATGAAAATCCATTTGCTGTCTGTTTTTTCTGCGGCAAGCTTTTCAATTTCACGCAGCCTGTATTCTTTTATTGAAACGTCGTAGTAGTCGTTCATATTGTCAATGCCGACAACGGTTATTTGTTCAACCGTGCGCAACAGCTCGGCAACGAGGTTTGAGCCGATGAAGCCTGCCGCACCCGTTACCAGTACGGTTTTGCCGCTGAGGCTGACGTTCGGAGATAGCATAATAAAACCTTCTTAAATGGGTAGTTTTCAGCGGTTGATGCCCTTGTATTCCGCCTTCACCTTTTCGTAGCTTTCAAGGTTGCCGATGTCATATCGGCTGCCCGGCATTTCCATTGCGTAAACGTTGGTCTGTGTGCTCAGCCACGCCGCAAAGCTGCCCGGTGCATCAGTGCCGCATCCGCTCTCGATACCTTTTTTCACAAGCGCCGCATCAGCCGCCGTGTAATAGTAGAACGGGGGACAGCACCAGTTTGTTGCAGGTGTCGGCGATTTCTCTGTCATATGCAGTACCTTGTCGTCGCTGTCCGCCGTAACAACGCCGCATTTGAGCAGCTTTTTGCCGTCGGGCTCAAAGTAGCGCATAATGCAGGATGCGGATTTTTGCTTTGCGTAGGCGATGAACTTTGTCAGGCTGAAATCCAGCACGTTGTCGCCTGCGATAACAAGTACGTCGTCGCTGATATCAAGGCTGTCGATTGCAAACTGAATGTCCTTGACTGCACCGAGTCGGGTTTCGTTCGATTCGGTCATATCGTCGACAACCGTAATTTTCTGCTGTTTTGTTTTTGCCCAGTCGATAAAACATTGAGCGTATTTGTGGTTGGATATAACTGCGTATTCGTCGATAGCGCCGCACGAATCTATATCGTCAACAAGCCAGTCCAGTATGGTCTTTTCGCCAACCGTAAGAAGCGGTTTGGGGAAATTCTCTGTCAGCGGATACAGCCTTGTTGCGTAGCCTGCGGCAAGAATCAGGCACTTCATATATTGTCCTCTATTTTAGCTCCGTCTGCAGTTTCGCAGAAGTGCACAGAGTATTTACCCTCTAAATGGGGGAAAACTTTGAGATATTCTTCGGTTACGGTTTTTGCGATGGATTCCTCGTATGCAGGGTCAATCAGCGCCATACAGCAGCCCTTGAAGCCTGCGCCGGAGAACCTGCCGCCGTAAATACCCGGGGTGTTTTTCATAATGTCGTAGAGCGTTATCAGCTCGGGCGAGCCTGTTTCCCAGTTTTTGATGGAGGATTCGCCGCTTTCAAACGAGAGCCTGCCGAATTCCTCGATGTCGCCTCTGCGCCACGCTTCAATGCTTTTCTTCACGCGCTCAAACTCTGTGTACCAGTGCTCTGCGCGCTTGCGCCAGTTTTCGGGCAGCTTGTCCTTGTGCCTGAGATAAACCTCATACGGCACGTCGCGCAGGTAAGCATCGCCGAACTTATTGTATTCCATACCTTCGTATGCCTTGAGTGCGTATGCGGCGCTCTTGCATTCGTGCACACGCATATTGAACGCTGAGCCTACAAGTGTGCGCTCAATTCCGCTGAAGAAGATGGCGATTTTAAACGGCTTCATATCGGGGTGGCAGGGGATAAGCTCATAGCTGTTATCAAGCATATCCATAAAAAGAATATGGTCTTTTTTGCAGTAGATTTCGCACGATTGGTCGAGCCTGCCGCAGGAAATGCCGACATATTCGTTTTCAGACTCTTGCGAGAATGCAATCAGCTCCTCGTGGGTGAGGGTGATATGGTTTACGGTGCATAGTGCGGATAAAAACGTGATGATAACGGCGGCGGAAGATGAGAGACCGCCGATGGGGAGCATACCGTTGATAACGGCGCAAAGCCCGCGGCGCAGGGGATAGCGTTTGCTCAGCGCTATCGTTGCACCTCTCAGGTGGTCTGCCCAGTCGTTCTGAGGCGTTTCGGGTGTTGCGACAACGTGCCATTGCGCCTTGTTTTCAAACTGAAGCGACTGGATTTCAACAACACCGTTTTCCGTCGGGCCGAATGCAATGCTGATACCGCGGTTTATTGCAAAACCGGTTATCAGGCCCAGCTGGTGGTCGCTGTGTGCGCCGACGGGACAAACCCTGTACGGCGTGAACGCAGTGTATTGAGCAGGCTTTTTATACAGTTGTTCAAAAACTTCCAGATATTTCATCTGACGTTACCCCTCAATGAACATAATTATTCATATTATACATTATAACTGTGTCCGAGTCAATTGCCGTCGGTTACAGACGAGTGACAGAAAATTTTTTAAAAAATTTTGAGCTGATTTGATTGATTAAACGTAGTAAATTATTGTATAATGTAAAAAAATCTGAATTGTGGGGTAACAAAATGGACGAGATAAAATCGGTTGAGGAGTTCAACCGCAATATAAAACGCGTACTGATTACAGAAGATGAAATCAAGGCCGCAATCAAGGAGGCAGGCAAAAAAATAAGCGACTCCTACGACGGCAAGCCGATTCTTCTTGTCAGTATTCTCAACGGCGCTTTTATCTTTATGGCAGACCTCTGCCGTGAGATTACCGTGCCTTGCGAAATCGCCTTTATGTGCGCCAAGAGTTATTATAAGGGTACAGATTCAAGCGGCATTGTCAACATCACGATGGATCTGGAGCAGGATATCAGCGGTTACCACGTGATTATTGTTGAGGATATTATCGACACAGGCAGAACGCTCAACGATATTGTAAATCTCCTCAAGGCTCGCAATCCGCTCTCGCTCAAGGTTGTTACCTTGCTCGACAAGCCGTCAAGACGCCTTGTCGATTTTGAGCCGGATATGTCGCTCTTTGTTATTGAAGATCATTTTGTAATCGGCTACGGTCTTGATTGCGGTGAGTATTACCGCAACCTGCCTTACATAGCTGAGTTCAACCAATAAAAATCAACAGCTTCAAATAAAGCAAGGGGTTCCCGCAGATTTATATCTGCAGGAACCCCTTTAATTATTGTTGTGTTTGTGCGTAAGCTTATACTTTTTCCTGTGCGGCGAAGAGAATGAAATAGTAAATCTCGAGCGCGCCTGTGTAAGATTTCTGGAAATCTGTGTAAGCCTGGTAGTAAAGCGGATTCTTCTCCGTCTTGCCTGCCTCGTGCTCAACCATTGTCATAAATTTTCCGTAGTTGGTCTTTGTTTCTTTCAGATAATTGAGCCAGTTGTTGAGCCTTGTGTTGCCTACAAATTCGTAAAGTGCTTTGTCTGCCTTGATTTGTGTGATTATGTTTTCAACGTCTGTGATGTAGATTTCAAGTGAGGCTTCTGCCGCGTAGAAATCTGCGTTGGAAAGATCCTCGTCAAACTGATTTTCAAGCCCTTCAAGCATATTTACAAGCTTTTGTGCCTTTGCGGAGGTGAGCGTGCCGCTGATCGGTTTTGTTACCGGCGCGGTAGCAGACGTGTTAGAGGGTTTTGTTGTGGAGGTAGGCTTTTTTGTAGTAGTCGGTTTTGTTGTGGCGGCCGGCTTTTTGGTAGTGGTCGTTTTTTTTGTTGTAGTCGGCTTTTTGGTAGTGGTCGGCTTTGTTGTGGAGTCAGACTTTTTTGTGGTAGTCGGCTTTGTTGCAGAGTCAGACTTTTTTGTGGTGCTTTCGGTTTTGTCGGTAGAGTCAGAGTTTTTTGTGGTGCTTTCGGTTTTGTTTGCAGAGTCGGATTTTGTAGTGCTTTCAGTTTTGTTTGAAGAGACGGGCGTTGTAGTGCTGTCAGCTTTGTTTGTTGAGACGGGCTTGCTGTCGGGGGTGCTGTCTGTGGGGTCATCCAGCTCGCCTATATCAATGTCGATATTTGTGCCGTCATCGGGTGAATCTGCCGCAGGCTCTGTCTGTGTGTTGGGGATTGTGCCGCCCTGAGCATCGGTTATAAGGCAACCGTCTTTATCGGTTACGGGGGGGATGTAGAGGATGTATTTTGTTTCGCCCTCTTCATCGGTTGCAACCTCGCCGTTTGCCTCTGTTACAATTTCATATATTGCTGTTGAGCCATCCTCAAAGGTTATTACTTCGGTCATCTGCGGCGGTTCATACTTTTCGCCCTTCTTTGTGCAGGCGGCAAAGCAGAAAATCAGCGCAAAAACCAGAGCAACTGCAATAAACTTTTTCATATGTTTCCTTCCTTTCGCTTATCTGTTTTTCAGATGGTGAATTATGCTTTTTACGTTGTTATCCGTATGCAGGCTCAGGTTTGCGGGTGGCAGAGCATCCAGCCTGTGCGCATCGGACGATGTGAGAATTTTCATCCCGGCGAGTATGGGGTGCTTTGCGATGAGTGCGTCAACGTCGCCCGAGGTTGAAACCTCCGCAACCTCAAAGCCCATCTCCTCCGTAATCATACCAAGGTTTGAAATAACGCTGTAGGATGAGCGGTCGATATGAGCAGGGTAGCACACTCCGCCGTAGCTGTCAACCAGTTTTTCAGCATTGCTGATTGAAATTCCGCTTGCCGCAGTCAGCAGCAGCTCCTGCGTGCCCAGCACCTTGTCGGTTTCATCCATAATAAGCTGTGTGCCGAAAATTTCGGGGCGGTTTTTGATTGGCGGCATTGTGCTCAGCACATAGTCGGAGAATTCTTCAGCCGCTTTCAGCTCTTCAAACAGGCACACCACATGTACCTCTTCGCTTGTGCACAGCTCCATTCCGGGTATAACCGTTATCCCTGCCTCGGCGCCTGCTCTCATTGCTGCGCCGCAGTTGCGGCATGAGTTGTGGTCGGTCAGCGCAATCGCTTCCATACCCATCAGCGCCGAGAGATTGACGAGGTTATACGGTGTCATATCCTCCTCTGCGCAGGGCGAGAGGCAGGAGTGAATATGAAAATCGTAAAAAAGGCTCATAATTTTTCAGCTATCTTTACTGCGAGGTCAAATGCGTTTTCGCTGCTGCGCAGTACGATAACGCCGTTTTGCTCTGCGCGAAGCTTTGCATCGTTGTCAAACGCAGAGTTTTCCGTCAGCAGTATGCAGGCAACGTCGGTCATAACAGCTACACCGATTGAGTTTACGTTACCCATAACGGTAAGCCAGCAATCGCCCTCGCTCGCTTTGGACATTACCCAGCTGAGCAGGTCGCCGCAGTAGCCGCCCGTTACCTCTTTCGTTGCGGCATATTCGCCGCCGCAAAGCACCTCGAGTGAAAAATCGTCTATAAGATTCTGTACGGTCATTTTTTATTCTCCTTGGTTGTTGGATTCTTCTTCTGCTCTGTACGGCGCAGGAATCAGCTCGCGCTCTGTGCCGCTGAGCTTGTCGCGCAGCCTGAAAACGCAGTCCGTTTCGGCGGCAAATCCGCGCACGATGTCATCCGCAAGCGCTGTGCATGAGGGTGCGCCGCAGGTGCCGCAATCCAGACCGGGCAGGCGCTTGAGAATAGCCTGCTTCTCAGCCATTTTTTTCATAGCCTCGGGCACGCTGTCCGCAAGCTTCATAACGTCGGTTGCAAGCAGTGACCTTGTCCAGTACATATCGTCGGGCACTTCGTCTGTTTCAAGGCGCGTACACGCAACGGGAAGATACTTGCGCAGGCGCTTCATTCGTGCTTTTGCAACGTAGGGGTTTTCGTATGTAAGCGAGCCGCCTACGCAACCGCCCGTGCAGGCGTTGAGCTCTATAAAGTCGATATCCTCAAGCTTTTCATCCTCAATTTCGTTGAGGATTTTTATTACGTTTTCAATTCCGTCAGCCGCAAGGCAGTTGTCGCGCAGCAGTGCGCTTACCTCGCCGCCGCTGCTTGCCCAGCTTACGCCTATTCTGCCTGAATCCTGTAATGATTCAACGTTTTCAAGGCGGTTCATCTGTGTAAGAAGGAGCGGATAAATCTCTTTGATTGCGAATGCGCCGTTTACCTGCGAGCCATCAAGGCATACGGGTGATTTGATTGCCGTCATCTTGGCAGGGCAGGGGGTGATGAAGAACACGCCGATGTCCTTGTCCTCAAGCCCTGTTTCCTGCTTAGCCTTTTCTCTGGCAAGCTTTGCGGCAATCTCCATAGGGGAGTTGAGCGGCACAACGTGGTCGATAAGGTTGGGAAAGTTTACTCGAATCAGCCTGACTATTGCAGGGCAGGCCGATGAGATTGCAGGGGTCTTTATCTGCCCCTGACTGAACAGCTTCCTTGTGGCGTCGCTTACAAGCTCTGCGCCCTTGGAAACCTCAAAAACATCGTCAAACCCAATCTTTTTGAATGCGGTGAGCACGTAGTCAACTTCGTCGAGGTTGTTGAACTGACCGTAGAGCGCAGGTGCAGGCAGAGCGATTTTATATTTAAAGTTGTTGATTATTTCGAGCGGTTCGTGTTCTGCGTATTTTGCATGGTGCGGACAGACGTTGATGCATTCGCCGCAATCGATACAGCGCTCTTTTATGATGTGAGCCTTGCCGCCGCGCACGCGTATTGCACCTGTCGGGCAACGCTTGATGCAGTTGGTACAGCCGCGGCATTTATCACGGTCAAGTCTTACTGAGTGAAAGAATTCAGCCATTGTCTGCCTCCTTTTTTCAGATTCAATCGTCGTTTGATTTTATGCGTAGATTTTCAGCGTCATAACGGTGCCTTCACCGAGCTTTGTCTGAATATCCATTTCGTCAGAGTATTTTTTGATGTTGGGCAGACCCATACCTGCGCCGAAGCCGAGCGCACGGATACGGTCGGGTGCGGTTGAGTAGCCCTCCTGCATTGCAAGCTCAACGTTTTCAATACCGGGGCCGTGGTCTGTCAGCACGATTCTGATATATTCGGGTGTCAGCTCAACGTCAATTTCGCCGCCGCCTGCGTGAATTACAAGGTTGATTTCCGCCTCGTAAACCGCAATCGCGGTTTTGCGTACGGCTTCGGGAGGGAAGCCGATATCCTTGAGCGTTTTTTTGATTTTGCCTGAAGCTTCGCCGGCTCTTGTGAAGTCGGAGCCGTCAACGTCATAATGCTGTCTTATAATCTCACTCATGATAAGGATGCCCTCCTCCTCTCAGTCCGTGCTCATAGAGGATACCGCAGGAGGTAAACATTTCGCGCCTTGTTCTGAGCAGGGGTATTCCGTTGTCTTTGGCAAGCTCAATCATGCTTTCGTCAGGCTTTTTGCCTCTTACAAAAACGATGCATTTCATATCCATCATTTCGGCGGTGCGCACAACCTGGGGGTTGACAAGACCCGTGAGGAGCACAGCCTGCTCCTTGACGTAAGCGAGCACGTCGCTCATCATATCACTGCCGCAGGCGGAGCAGACCTCTCTGTCGAGAAAATCCTCGCCGTAGATAAGCTCAGCGTCAAGCGCTTTCATAATTTCGGAAACTTTCATAATCGGTTTTCCTTTCGTATATGGTTTTTAAAAAATGCGTGTAAACGCAACGGATTGCTGTCTGTTCGAGTATTGTGCGAAGGATGCAACGTCACGTTGCAGTTACTTTTGTCACGCGTTACAAAAGTAACCAAAAGAACTTTTGAAGCTTTAAGCACTCCGCAACGGCTGACGGTTTTTACTTCGCTCGGCAGACGGAACACAAAGGGTGTGTTCCGTCACCGCGACGGCTACTAAAGCCATCTGAATTTCAAGCTTTCTCTTTCGCCTGCGGTACCCTCGCTCGGATATATATGAAGGCGTATCTCCGTCAGCCGGCGAAGTTCAAACTCACAGCATTTTTAATTTTTATGTGTGATTTTTCTTTTATGATTTAGTAGTGATGGAGGAGTGTAAAAATTCAATACATTTTCTTCATATTACCTTTTTTCCATTCCTCATAAAAGGTACGGATTGAGCCTGCCCATATTCCCTTATCTCTTATAACAGCTTTGATTACTTTTTTGCATTCCTTCGGATAATCAAAAATCAACAAAGTTGCAGTCCACGAAGAAACGTAAATATCTTCATTATAAAGCTGTGCTTTTGCAAGCTCAATGCCCTCTTCTGTGGACATAAGTATTTTTATGCTTTTCATTATCTGAGCATTTGCCTTGTTAACTTTACTGTAGTCAAGTGAAGCGACTGTTTCACTGCCGTGGATATGGCAAGCCTGAATATACTTTTCAAGCACGGTTTGCAAATCCATATTAATCACCTCAGCAGCACTGCTTTTTGGTTATTTTCGGTTTTATTCTGCCTGCAATGCAGAACAGCACAAACATAATCGCATTGATTGCAACAACGCTGGCGCCCGTAGGTGTGTCGAAGATGTACGCGGCAACAAAGCCGATGAAAAAGCTCAGCACGGAAACAACGGCAGAGCACATAACAACACCGCGGAAACTGCGGAAGAAACGCATTGAGGTAAGCGACGGGAATATGAGCAGCGAAGAAATCAGAATCGCACCCATAAGGCGCATACCTATTACGATTGTAACGGCGGTGAGGATTGCCACAACCGTGTTGTAAAACGTTACCTTTGTGCCCGTTGCCTTTGCAAAGCTTTCGTCAAACGTTACGCTGAAAATGCCGTTGTACATCAGCAGGTACATCAGTATCACAACAGCGCTGAGCACGATGCTGATTAACACGTCCGATTTGCTGATTGCAACGATACTGCCGAACATATAACTGCCGACGTCTATGTTGACGTTGCCCGTCAGCTTGACAGTCAACACGCCTACTGCAATTGCTGTGCCCGATATGAGGGCTATTGCGCTGTCGCCGTTGATTCGGCTGTTGCGGCTGATGCGAAGCAGCAGAAATGCCGCCACAATAACAATCGGTATTGCGATTCTGAGCGGCGCGATGCCTGCCGCGGCGGCAACACAAAGCGCGCCGTAGCCTACGTGCGAAAGACCGTCACCAATCATCGAAAACCACTTGAGCACAAGCACCGACCCGAGCAGGGCGGCGCACAGCGACACAAGGATTCCCACAATCAGCGGAGTCCTCAGCACAGAGTATGAAAAAATTTCTGTTATTGCGTTGATAAATGACATTGTTTTTCACCTGAAATAATGAATTGAAAATTCAAATCACGCAAAGCGATAGCTTTGCAAATCATGCGAATGATAATTCGCAAATCATGCCGAAGGCAAATCATTTCCTTTTGCTGTGGTAATAGATGCTGTAAGTATTTTTCTTATTTTACTGCAGTTGCTGAATAATACCGAAAATTCATTTTCGGTAATTAGCTCAGAATCTTTAAAAATACACAACCAATATTCTGTTTCATAACACTCTTTCATAGCAATCTGAAACTTGTTTATGAAATCAGCTTTACTTGAAGCGTAATTTCCTTCGTGAATATTAGCACCGATACTTGTACCGCACCTTAATAATTGATTGGTAAGTACGGAACAGTGCTTTTCGTTCTTTATTTTTTCACATATCTTTATTATGTCTACTGCGAATTTTCGTGACAGAGATACAAGTAGGTTATCTTTCATTTAAAAAAATCCTTTGATGATTTGGCTTCGCCATGATTTGCTTTAAGCATGATTTGGCTTTGCCATGATTTGAATTGAAAATTCAATTCATTGATTTTACATTTGGTACGTCTCCGGGCAGACTTCCATAATCTTTTCTCTCAAGGCAATGAAATCCTCAAGTGCGGCAGGCTTCTGGTTAGGGTTGCGTAACAGTGCGGCCGGGTGGAATGTGCCCATCATAAGCGTACCGTTTTTTTCGATAAACTGACCATGCTGTTTTGTAACCTTGAAGTCGGGTGAGATGAGCCTCGTTGCCGAAATTCTGCCGAGGCAAACTATAATTTTCGGCTTGAGAAGTCTTGTCTGCTCTCTGAGCCAGCCTATGCACATATCCT